>MTNC01000058.1 GCA_002010285.1 Archaeoglobus sp. JdFR-41
GATACTGCAACCAAGCTCGTTCTCCTTGGCTCGTCCATTTCGATGATGAGTGATAGCGTTCTCAGCTACAAAAGCCCACTTTACGGCAGAAGAACGGCATCTCTTAAACTTAAACCCATAGGATTCCCTCACTTGAAGGGATTCTTTCCAGATTCTGGTTGGGAGGAGCTGGTTGAGATCTATGGTTTCGCTGATGGAATACCCTATTATCTCGAGAAAATCCGAACTCCCTTTTGGGAGTGGCTTGCTGAAGAGCTGAAAAGACCAGACACCTTCCTCAAAGACGAAGTTGATTTTCTCATGAAGTACGAGTTTACTGAAGTCTCGATGTACAAGAAAATACTCGAAGCGATAGCCTTCGGAAAAACAACTCCAAAGGAGATAAGGGAATATATGGGAGTGAAGCATTCCGACTTGACGCAATATCTCAAGAATCTGATTGAGACGGAGTTTGTAGTGAGAGAAATTCCTGTGACCGAATCACCTCGATCTAAGAAAGGGAGGTACTATATCACCGACAACTTTGTTGCATTTTGGTTCAGATATATACATCCAAATCTATCAGCGATGGAAGAGGGGATTTTTGACGTGGAAGGTATAAAGGTAGATTATCCGGATTATCTCGGACGAGTCTTTGAGAAGGTAGTAAGGCAGTTACTGGTGGAGCTAAACAAGGAAGGAAAGCTACCATTCAGATTTACAAAGATAGGGAAGTGGTGGCATAAAGAGGATCAGATAGACCTAGTAGCAATTGACGAGCGTGAGAAAAAAGCTCTTTTCGTTGAGGTGAAATGGAGGGATTTGAATGGGAGAGAAATTGACAAAGTACTCAGAAAGCTGAGAGAAAAGGCAGAGAGGGTGGGTTTAGATGGTTATGGGAAATACTATGGGATATTTGCCAAAAAAGTGGAGTCCANGCAACCTCTTGTTTGGGATCTGAATGATTTCGGTGTGTTTGCCGAGGGTAAAGTTAAGTGAATTCCGTGGGGGTAAGACCGTTGAGGCAAGACCGGCCCTGGTTAGAACACACTACCTCGGGTGGAGAGGTGGTGTTAAATGAAGAAAATGAGACTTTTGAGTTTGAGTTTGGCGAGATCGACGAGAGGGACTTCGATCTCGTTGATGGAGAAGAGAGCAGCAAACAGAGTCNCAAAAATTTGCCGAAAGAAGAGATAGCCTATATAATNGAGAGTTCAGGTGTTGCAGATCATTTTCTTAGTCTTTGGGTAAAAACTACGAAAAAGTGACAAAAATTNCTTCAAAGTTTAAATGCTTAAAACTTTACAGAATTGCCTNTATCTTATCTACCTTTCCTCTCCTTTGATTTGGGCCTCAAACCCTTGTATCCGCATTTTCTGCACACCTTAGCCTTCATGGGATTCCGTGCGTTGCATCTCATACAAATCTTCACTCTGAAGAGTCTTGCCTCAGCCTCTGGAAATCTCGCCATGGGGGCGGTTGGGGGATTGGTTATAAAAGCTTTGTTCATTCCATACACTTTCTCACTGTCAGCTTACATTATACACACAATTAAATCATAGAGTGAGCAGAAAAGTTTTTAATCACAAATCAAGAAAGTTTTTGAGGGGTAAAAATGCTTGGGGGAGTATCTTTCGGNAAGGTGAAGTGGGAGGACGTTCTCAAGAAGAAGGAAAAGAAGGAGGACGTGAAAACATCTAAAAAGTAAAAAATTTAAAATTTTTGTCTTTCGATTTTTCTGAAAATCTCAAAAAGAGAGTGGTAATGNTCGGCAATTCTTTCCTCAATTTCACTGAGATTTTTCCTGAAAACCATGTAGAAGAGAGCTTGAATGATCTCCACATCTTCTACCTTTTCCTTTCCGCTTCTTTCTGACAGCTCTTTCTTGAGAAAGCTCCTGATGAGCTCTCCTGACACCTTTGTNCCCTCTTCCCCTAGCTCGTCTTCCAAAGCATTTAGCAGTTCCCCCATTTCTTTAAGTGTTTTCTCTATCATTCTACACACCTCCAATTTTACTTCTGCTCGATTTGAAAGAATTANTAACAATTCGANAAGNNTTGGTAACATCTGCGTTCACATCTGAATTTGAAATCAATCTATCTTTGCCAGAAACTTTTTCGATTCTACCATTTTTCATAAATATAATTCTATCAGCCAGATATTCTGCTTCTTTGTAATCATGTGTTACGTGAATTACTGGCACATCTAACATCTGGTAGATCTTTTTCAGTTCCTCGACAAGTTCGGGTTTTGAGTAATGGTCAATAGAAGATAAGGGTTCATCGAGGAGAAGAACATCTGGATTCATAGCAATTGCTCTGATAATCGCAACTCTCTGCTTTTCTCCACCGCTCAGCGTTTTGGGATAACGATCTAATAGGTGTGATAATAAGAATAAATCGGCAAGCTCTACAACNTTGTCATCATTTATTTTATTTTTCGTAGCAAATTTTATGTTTTCTGCTACGGATAGGTGGGGTAGGAGGAGTATATCTTGGGGCACATACCCAACTTTCCTTCTCTCGGGTGGNAGTTTTGTAACATCTCTACCGTTTATCGTTATACTGCCCTTTACAGGTTTGTAAAAACCAACGATTGTTTCGAGTAGCGTTGTTTTACCGCATCCATTAGGTCCGAAAATAGCAACAACTTCTCCTTTGTTTACATGCATGTTTATACTGTCTAAAGCGAAGTCTCCTACTGTTACACTTACATCTCGTAGGCTAATCATATCCCCCACCTCCTCCTATTTTTTGCAGGATTATGAAAACTACAAGAGCTACAAAAATGAGTACGAGTATTGTTGCCATTGCTTTGGTTACATCTGCCTGTGACAGGTTCAGATATACAGCAATGGGGAGCGTCTCTGTTTTGTATCTTGTAGCTCCAGCCAAGGTAACTGTAGCTCCGAATTCNCCAACCGCTCTTGCCCAGGCTAAAGTAGTTGCACTTAAAATACCTGTTTTTGCGAGTGGTATTGTTACTTTAGTGAATGCTTCTAAAGCAGAATAACCAAAACTCCTTGCAATTTTCTCGTATCTGAAATCAATTTTATCAAATACCGGTTTCGTCAGTCGAATAATGTAGGGAGTAACAACGCTGAATTGGGCAATAATTATTCCTGGAACCTCATACACCACATTCAGAATTCTATTTATAAAAATACCAGAAGGTGTATTGGTGAAGAATATCAAGAGTGCTGCACCAATAGCTACAGGTGGTAGAGCGATGGGAATGGTTATAATTGCATCGATTATATTTTTACCTTTAATGAATGATCGAGATAGGCAATAAGCTGCTGGCAAACCCACTAACAACGCAAGCAGTGTAGAGGACGTCGAGGTAACGACGGAGAGAAAAACAGCAAACCGAACTTCAGGGGAGAACAAAGCAGAGATAACTGCAAACGGTTCTGTAAATATGAATATTGAAACGATAACTGAAATCACAAAAAATGATAGAGAAAGTAAACTGAAAGTTGTAATTATCCTGAAAAACACATTTTCAAATTGCAGTCGTAGCGTTTGGTGCATGCGCTTGCGCCTCCTCAAATGTTGCGAAATACCCGTACTTTCTCCAAATCTCTTTAACCTCTTTTGACTCGAGGAAATCTAGAAACATTATTGCCTTCTCTCTATCCTTCGTAAATTTTGTAACCGCCCCGACTATGCACGAAATCTTATGTATCTTTTCTGGCTTTATCCACACNATCTCCGACTGATTCGGATACCAGTAGTGGAAAACGTGCCATCCAATGATAGCATCTACGGACTTCATGGGTATAAGTGATGCCGTTGCCGAGCAACTGGGAGCGTAGACCACAATGTTTGGTTTAACTTCTTCCCACAGACCTGCCCTTTCAAGCATTTCCTTTGCGTACAATCCCACGCAAACGGACTGCGGATCACCTATTCCTACCCTTATTCCGGGTTTAGCCAGATCCNCTAAAGACATTATGTTTTTTGGATTTCCTTTTTGGACTATTATTGCTGGAACTAAGTAAGCGAGCTTTTTGATCGTTGAATTGTCCACGACACCTTGCTGCATAGCTTTAAGCATGTATTCTGGAGAACCGGGGATGAATAAGTCACCCTTTTTAGTTATTGTCATCGCAGACAGAACTTTGCCCGAACCACTTGCTGCAATCTCTACTTTTATACTATACTTTGACTCAAAGAGCTTTGCTGCCTCCTCGTAGACTGGTAAAGCTGCAGCTCCAGCAAAAACTTCAATTTTTTCCTCGTTTTTTAGATAAGAGTGTTCTGCTACCTCTAATCCAGCAAGAAATCCGATAATCAATCCAATTACAATTAACAAAGCAGTCCACCTCAGCTGCACTCTACACCTCCTCAGGGATCTCATTCACAGTGAAAAAGACGGGTTTTCCTATCACCGTATGTAGTGAATCAAAGCCAACTACAGGCAGCAAGGTGTAGTTTCCTACGGCTGCGTTTCTGCCTATCCAGACATCAATGGTTGCTGCTCCGCTCTTATCTATCCTTCCTTCTCTTACTGCGTACACATCCCCATGAGGACCGTAAACTATGACTGCAGCATACCATCCTGCATAATCACCCTCTGCTCCAGTCAAGACCATAACTGAAAATCTTGATGGTTTTGTCACGTTCTTCTCCGTTAAAACTGCTGTTGGATTGAGCATGAAGAGCTTTTCTTGATGACTCTCGCTTGGAGTTACGGATGCATATATGTTTACGATAATTCCCAGTATTAGAATTGCCAAAAACATTGCTACGGGAGGAAACCTGACAGCATCACGTACTCTCATTTTCTCCCTCCACGATTATGTATCCGATCTGAAAAGGAGTCATAGGGCCGTTTATTATCGAAGTTCTGAAAGTGTAAATCCCTGATTTATTCACCTTAAGCTCAAAGGATTTCTTACCCCATTCTGGGAGTATCACACCCAGATCAATTCCAAGTTCATCTATTGCAAAACCCTGGGTAAGATCCATAGCCTCAACGGCAATCTCAACTTTTTCCCCCTTNCTCAGTTTTATAATCTTTGGTTCGAAGCCTCCATGCTGAGCGATATAGGCTCTTATCAGTATAGTTTTCTCCTCTCTTTTTTCGGGTGTCAGATGTTTATCCAGCAGAGGCACCACTCCAGGAAGCAGTATTACTGCTCCGAGAGACATTGAAACGGTTATTATGGCCATTATTTCCCATACTCCGCGCATTTTACCACCTCTAATCTTTCCATCACCCTGCAATCACCCATATCATAATCAGACCTGCCATGAGGTGAAGAACACTCATAACTGCGGTGGATTTGAGAGCCATGCGATGTTCTCTAAAGAGACCTCTTGCTATGTTGTAGGTGGAATTGATTGCCAGAGCGAGTCCAAAGAGCACAAATGGTGCCTGTATATAAGCCAGTTTTTCAGGCACCAGGGGATGCCAGGGAATTGCTATACCAAGAATGTTCCATCCCAGGCCAAGCGGGTCTGAAAGGGAGTTCAGCGGCCTAACCCAGTTTATCAGAAACAAGGAGGCAGCAAACGACATCCAGATCAAGAGGCCATATGGGACTAGGGAGTAGCTGAATGCAAGAAAAATCCTTTTAGTTGGAAGTTTTGATCCNGAAATTTTGTTTGCGTACCAGGAAAAGGCGTAGAATATTGCTGGGTAGATTATCAGAGCTATTCCACTCACTATTACTGCCCACCTGAACCAGTCAGCGAGACCATGAATGCTCGGTATCAGCAATCCCGCTGATTCCAGATTTGCTCCCCACTTTGTCTCCATATCTCCCCAATCCTTCAAAACGTTAAAGGGCCCAAAAAACACGAGTTCGTAAAAGATTGCAGTTGTAAATCGAATAAATCCCATCCATGCTTCGTCATACCTGTCTCTTGCTTTTCTGGCNATGCTTGCAAGATCCTTCCCAACCATTCTGAGTTTTATGGTCATATTATTGAGAGGACAGCTCCTAAAACACTCAAANCACTGTCCGCAATACGTATTCTCATCCAGTCCGCCGGGGTAAAGATCCCATGGGCATCCGTATCCGGTTGGACTGCCGTTGATACAGTCTTTCGATCTGTGTCTGAGGCAGACCTTCTTCTCTCTCGACCTGATAGAGAAAATGGATGCATTGGCGTGATATCCGATGTAGCCATTTGCGGGACATATGGCTCTGCAGAAATACCGCTTGGGGTTCACAAGGTGGAGCAGCAAACCGAGAAGAATGAGTATCAGGAAGAGGAGGGATGTGACCACAGGTCTTGTAGTCAGCCAGACAATTATCAGTGAAATCCCAAGGAAGCTGAGCGCACTTATCCACATGTTATCCAGACTTTTTGGCCATTTGATGTCGAGAGAGAACCATTTCCTCAGTTTGGGAACTTCCACAATTCTCCTTCTTGCCACCCACTCTCCCAAAACGGGCATCGGGCACATGGTGCACCAGAGCCTTCCCGCAAAGAAGATCATGAACTCAACTGCTGCGAACCATAACACCCATACAACTGTTATGGAAAAGTTCCTGCCTCCAGTNGGATTTCCAATCAGTCCAGCTACTATAATGAATGAGAAAACTATCAGATTGAGAAGCTGAAGCAAGAAAACAGTACCCCTCCAGACAACTATTCTCTTCAGAAATCCTCCGATCAACGGCAGGGAGAGAATATCAATCTCCTTCTGAAGTGGAACACCCAGCATCCTGTTTTCAGGTCCTCTTGAAACATAGAAGAGAGTAAGAGCAAAAAATACGAATGTGAGTCCAATGAGAAGATAGTAAGGTCTATTTGGCTCTACTATTAGATCAGTGTAATCGAAAGGATTTAAGGCGTCACAGGTAACAGGATCCTTTATTTTGAACTTTCCAGGTTCATCGAAGAGTATGGGACCAATTTCAGTAATTCTTCCGGGAACTACCGGATAGACCTTCTCTGAAGGTGGGGGCATGTAGTGAAATATGTAGAAACCATGTGTCACATCGCTGCTTTTGAGTCTGAAGACAGCTTTATCTCCCTGTTTCAACTTTATGATTGTTGTAGTCTGCTCTGTGGGATAAACAATCTGGACGTCTCCCATCTGAATGGCCTTAACGTGGAATCCAAATTGAAACACATCGATATAGATTACCTTCACGTCGCTGCCATAACTTGTATTGTACTGTCTCGGATCAACCCATGGTTCCATAATCGATGCAGAAGCTGTAATCAGAAGTGAGATGAGGAGAAACATCAAGGACGCGAGAATTATTCTCTTGATCATTCTGTCACCTCTGCTGTCTCTCTTTCGACAAGGTTTTTCAGTACAGAGCGGCACAACTGCATCCTGAAATCTGTAAATGCCTTTTCAATTTCATCTTCNGTTTCAAGTATCATTTCAAAATCGTTGAGCTTTGTCCAGGTGAGCAGAGAGAGGAGTTTTCCCGCATCACTGAGNTCATTTGCTTCTTCGACGCTCAAAACTTTTCTGCAGTCTGTTAGTTCGAGAATTGTGTGGAGAAAAAGAGAACCGCAGTAATCTGATTCGCTTCTCCAGTCAAGTTTGTTCTTCCAGGACGTGTATGTATAGTCGATGACTTCTAAAATGGATCTTGTTACGAGTTCTTTTGATAAACTGTTGAGATCTCTGAAAAACTTCCTCACCACCTCTGACAGCAGAGGAGTCACATCTCTCTCTTGAATTCTCCGGGTTACGATTACCGGNTGTTTTTGTTTAATTCTGGGTAGAACAAATTTTGCAAATGTTGAAACTGTGGCAGAGAGCAGAAACAGGGACATGCCAAGTGTAACCTGATCTGGAGGATACAGCAGGTATGCTGTGATAGAGTAAATAACAACGATACAAGCTATGATGAGTGAAATACCAGGTATTGGAGATTGACTTTCCTTTGTGAATGCCGTTCCGGTTACAAGTTCTACAACCATTAGAACTGCCTGAGCTGAAGCCATTCCACCAATAACAAATACTGCAAGAAGAACTACTGAAAATCCATGTCCGTAGAAGAGCCATTCTACCCAAACTCTTGAAATTTTGGGGATAAAGAAGATGTGATANCCCAGGACGACTACGAGCAAGAAGAATACAATTCTGTGTATTGTCCTGGATAAGAAATACTCGAGTTTCCAGAATGGGAGCGATGTATCTGGTCTGTTGTTCTTGTAGAGAGATACACCAAATACAAACATAAGGAAAACGAGTGTGGAAACGGAGATATTTATCCAGGCTATCAGCGTGGATTCTGAGCCTCCAAAAAGAATCTGCTGAAAACCAACACCACCTGATAATTTAAAGTAAAACCAAGTTACAGTACAGAGTAAATTCAGCACCAATACAGAAATTCCACTTGCTGCGTGAACCTTTACAAGCAGATCTCTACCTTTCCAGGGAAGCACTCTCTCAAGTGGTACTGTCAGAAACCTTGCGTAGCTGTGTCTTTGCTCGTAAAGTGATAGAGCAGTGGTGAACTGAACAAATACGAGCAGGATTATCTGAATCCAGAGAATCTGCCAGTAAACATACTGACCTGGATATGAGAGTATGTCTGTTATACCCACCCTCTCCTCACCCCTCCACAATTAATCCTATAAACTCCCCAGAATAAGATTTAATTGGACCACGCTCTCTTCTGCTACCTTCCCATACAGCAAAAGCAATACCAGTTGTTTTTGGAGGTGACAGATCCACAGTTTCTCTACCATCTCCTGCAAGGGGTCTGCTGAAAACAATCCTCCACTTTTTATCAGAGTAGTCAGAACTGCACGATAGACCGCTTATCACAGGTTTTCTTCGCAAAGTTGTACCCATTCCCCTGCTTATTATGTCATAGTACTTCCCATCTGCTCTCCAGAGCCAGATATTAACAGGAGCTTCTTCAGAACCCATGGTCATTACAGATGCTCCCTCTTTTATTGGAAACATTACTGCTGCGGCATCAACAAAATCTCTGTAGCTTTCTATTCTATCATCCCTGTTTGGGTCTTTCCACTCCATCTTGATAGCAATGGTATTCCCATCATGAGCAAGCTGAACTGAAACGAGTTCTATAGCTCCAATGTTCTCCTCTCTTAACGTATCTCTTATATATTTAGATGTTTCAACAGCTTTTAGTGGGACAGGTTGAAGTTCAACCTCATAAACAGTCAGAGAATCCCAGAGCCTCGAGTGGGGATTGCGAAATGCATCACCAAGCTCATCTACTCTTCTTACTCTCATACATATCACCCCGGTTATGCAGAGGTTCAAAATCCACATTCACGTGTCTATCAATCTGAAGCGGCTGCCAATTTGATGTCCAGTATGCAAGGTGTCCATAGCCACCAGCGAAATGCAGGGGTTTAACTATGCCAGGAATAACGTGATCGTAACTCCTCCAGTTTTTGAACTGGTGCGGATCCCAGGCGTGGTATATTATAAGCTGTCCCCTTTCGGGGAGAGCACTCAACTTTGCCTGGGCTATGAACTCACCATAGTCATTGAATACCCTCACATAATCACCATCTTTAACTCCTTTCTCCCAAGCATCCTTCTCATTGATGAAAATGAAAGGTTCTCCCCTGTGAGTTTGAGCCATAAGCTCATTTACCACTGTTGAGGCATGTATACTCCACCTGAGATGCCCGCTATCCATTCTGAAAGGATATTTTTTCCTATCTCCTCCATGACTTGCTGGCGGATTCTTGTAGCATGGCAGTTCCTCACCAGCCTCAAGGAACCACTCGTGATCTATGTAAAACTGTGCTCTTCCAGTGAGAGTTGGATAGGGCTTCTTTCTCGCAACATGAAGTTTCAGGGCTGTTACNGTTTTCTTTGGTTCGACCTCTGTTGCCATGTTCAGTCCCTCAGCAGACTTCCCAAGTCCTTCATACTTTACAAAACCACGNTTTCGTATCTCGTCAAGTTCCTCCTTCTCGGAGAATATTCCGGATTTTTTGCATTTCTCGACTATATCTCTAAGCGGTTNCTCAACNTCATCCGGTGAGTACCTTCCATCTGCCGTGAGAAGTCGTGGAAGATCCGAAAATTTTCGTTTCACACCCATTATTGGTTTAACGGCATCTGGCAGATCTTCTATTTCAACTCCAACTATCTCCTCAAATCTCTCTGGTGTTATGCCGTGGGGGACGGTGTACTCATCAATTCCCCTTTCTCTTGCTTTTTTCGATATCTTCTCAGCCAATCTCAGTGTTATCTCCCATTCATCTTTTGAATCGTGTAAGGGCTCTATTGCCTTGTCGCAAAAAGACCAGAATCTGACATGTGACGTCGTTAAAAGATGGAAGTGCATTTTTTCATAAAAGAAGGTTGCAGGTAAGACTATATCGGAGTAAAGAGCTGTTGTGGACCACCTGAAGTCAATTGTAACTATTAGGTCGAGTTTTGGCCACAGCTCTTTGAGCATAGTCCTCGTTCCACCTCTCGTCCTTCTCAGCGTATTGTTTGCCATGACGATCAGAACTCTTGGCTTCACGTCTCTTGCAGGCCTGACAACTCCATCCCACCAGCCTTTTCTTATCGCTTCCTCAGCATATTCCGATATTTTCCTCGGTATTCCAGCAGTGCTGAGATCGACGCTGTCCCAGACATCCTTGTAACCGCAGTGGTAGTACCAGAAGAAAACGGGAGGAACGGTGGTTATTCCAAATCTTGCCTGTAGCATCTGTGTTTTTATTGCTATTTCTTCATCAGTTGGGTTTTCTCTCTCGATTAACATCTCGGCCAATGGTTCAAAACCACTTTCTTCCTCAGCATAGGGATTTGCTGGATCAGATATGGTGCACCATCCTGTAATACCCGTTCCCTCTTTCCCCCAGTTCCCTGTTAGGGCGAGGAGAAGAGCTATGGCCCTCTCTATCAGATCTCCATGGAAGGTTTTTGGGGAGTTAAATCCGAGCATCACGTGTGTTCTACCACCAGCAACCTTCCTTGCAAGCATCCTTACAACATCCGGATGAACCCCTGTTATCCTCCTTACAGTTTCCAGATCATACTCCCTCTCCAGCTT
>MTNC01000014.1 GCA_002010285.1 Archaeoglobus sp. JdFR-41
TTTTTAACTCTTAAACTGTGTGGTGTAAACGTACCAAAACACTTTTTTCCTTTCCAGCGTTTCTCAACCAATGAAGGTTGCAATCTACGGATTTGGCGCAATTGGTAGAATGGTGGCAGAATCGGCTATTAAGAAGGGCTTTGAAGTTGTGGGTGCAGTCGATATAAACCCAGAACTTCATGGAAGAAATCTTACTGAATTTGGTTTGAAGACAGATGGATCNATTACGAGTTCGCTGGAAGATTTACNGGGAGTTCAGGACGTTGACGTGGTATTTTTGACCACTGGCTCTTTTCTTTCTGAGGTATTTCCTCAGCTCAGAGAGTGTATAAAATATGGTCTCAATATCGTGAGTTCATGTGAAACTCTCAGTTATCCAGAGTACAGATATCCCGATCTGGCAAAAAAGATACACAGCATGGCAGTTGAGAGCGGTGTAACTGTTGTGGCTGCTGGTGTAAATCCAGGTTTCATGCTTGATTTTCTCCCTGCAATACTTTCAGCGACGTCAGTAGAGGTAAAAAGGATAAGGGCAATAAGGAGCGCTGATGCTCTCAAGAGAAGAGAAAGCTTTCAGAAAAAGGTTGGGATAGGGTTGAGTGAGGAGGAAGTTAGGAAGAAACTCGGAAAAGAGATTACAGGGCATGTTGGATATGCAGAATCTGTTTATCTTTTGGCAGATGCTCTTAATTTCAACCTGGACGATGTGAAAGAAGGACAGGAAATTGTTACAGACGACTCAGGGAAAGTTCTTGGACTGAAAGGATTTGGATTGGGAGTTTTAAGAAGTGAAGAAGTGATAAGAGTTGAATTTCACGCCTTTGCCGGAGCTAAGGAGTATGAAGAAGTTGAGATAGTGGGGGACAACCCTGTTGTGTGGAGAAGCACTGGAACGAAGGGGGACATAGCGACTGCCAATATCCTCGTGAATCTCGCAAAAACAGTTGTAAATGCAGAACCTGGTGTGAAAAAAGTGACAGATTTCATTCCCTTTCGGTAATCGGAGATGGTCAAATCTAAAAATGCATCCTTCAGGTTAATCTATCTGCAACTCCTCTCCAACTTCCAGAATTCTGCAGGCAATTCCTTCTCTGTTCAGTTTTTCTTTCAACCCTTCTGCATTTCTTCTTTTCTCCGGAGAGAAGTGCACCGGTATTACCATTTCAGGGNTGATTTTCTTCATTTCCCTCACATATTCTTCATAGAAATCCGGGAAGCATGCTGTGAAGACAACTTTCGCCTTTACATCTGGAAATCTTGCAGAGTCCCCTGCGTGAAGCAATCCACTGTAAAGGTAGCTCACCGATTCCTCTGACTTCCAGCACCAGCTCTNCAGAATTTTTATTCCATCAATTTCCTCGCCAGGATTTGCCGGAATTCCTTCAAGTTCGTAGATTTCAAGTGTTTTCTGAGGGGCTATCAGATTTCTGTAGTCGATGGCCTCGAGTTTTTCAATGTCGATGTGATCCGAATGCTCATGTGTCACCAGAACAAACTCGACACCTGCATACGGTTCGATTATATAGTTCGGATCAATTAGAATGTGTTTCTCTCCGAGTATCTCAACGCAGGAATTACCAAGCCATCTGAGTTTCATATGGTAATTTGGTGGAGATGNGAAAAAAGTTTTTACTGAATCTTTGAAGAACTGAGTAGAGGAATATTTTTAATCAACCTACACAAGGAAAATCGGGACGATGATGAATGGACCCCTCTGAAATGTGATGAGGGTTTTGAGTTCTGAGTCCCAGAATCCAATCAGAGCTGTTCTATCAGGGAGGCACAAACTCCGGCTATCTTGTCGTTAGCTCTCTTAATAACCTCAAGTGGATTGACACCACTCGTCTTGACGTAAAGCTCTGGATCTCCAACAAGCGGATGAGAAACCGTGTACTTGGCTATTATAACATCCTCATCTTCTGCAAGATAATGTTGAAGAAGATTGAGGTATGTGTGATCCTCGCCTTTAAATACTATTTTTACATAGTNGTCTCCCATTTCAACGATCTTTACCTCCATATCATCCCTCCAGTTTCGCTCTACTGCTCTCGCTACCACTCACCTTTTCCGTAGTCGGGTGAAATCTTCCTCACTTCGGTGTTTCCGCATTCTGGACATTTAAGTATATTGCCCTCTCTGACCATCTCATGTCTACATCGACTGCAGATAGATTTTATGACACCCATCTCTGCTTCTTTAGTGGATAATCTCATTGTCTCATCCAGAACTCGTGCTTTGACTATGTCAAAGTAGTTTACCGCTTTGGTCATGTCATCAACATACTCATCGCGTACGTTGGAGATATGGAGAATTCCCCTCTCTTTTTTCGCCAAAGTCCTGTTTTCCCCTTTTTTTCTTGCTATCTCAACAACAGCAAAATTATTTCTCAAATCAACAACTCTTCCCACTACTACGTCGCCTTTTTTGACTTCAGGTACCCTCTTAAGACTCCTTACACTAACAATCCTGTCATGGATGAAGAGTAACCCTGCTACCGCTGCAAACAGTTCTCCGTTCTCCTCATACACGCCTTCACCACTGATAAACTCCTCTGCATACCCGATTCTGTCTCCCGGCATAACAACCTTAAACGATTTGGATCCAGTTTCCCCATTTTCCAGATCGAATCTTCTACCCTTCATCAAATCTCCTTTGCNATTCTCTCTGGATTCTGAAAACTTCTACGGGTATATACTTAAATGCTTTTTCATGAAATGAATATGTTTTTTTAAGGGGTATTTCAAACTTCCAGAGATGTGTTACTCTGAATCCCCTTGCTAACGCCAGCTCTCTCACGAATCTTTCACTTCCAGCCGAGTGAATCGTGTAGATAACATCTGATATCTCAAAAGCCTTCTCAAGAAACGGTCTATCTGCATGTCTTTTCTGAATCCCAAATGGAGGATTCATGATTGTTGTAACACTCCTTCTCAGCCTGACATCTTCAACTCGAGAAGCGACAAAATCAGCTTCAGCTTCCATTTGTACNGCATTCTTTACAGCAACTTTAAGTGCTTCAATGTCAACATCAAATCCGATTGAATAAGCTCCCAGAATTGACGCTCCAATAGCAAGAATTCCAGTTCCACATCCAAGATCAACGACTTCATGCAGGTCGTTGAATACTTGAGCCTGATTCAAAATAAATGCAGCAAGTTTTGGTGGAGTGATGTACTGTTCNAGGGTTATTTTTGGAGATTGGAAGCCTTCAAGTGATTCGAGTATTATTTCAAGTTCTCTCTTCTTCATCTTTAGTTTTACTCATTTTTTACAGTAGCCGTGATCATCTGATTCTGTGAGCGCTATTAAATGTCTCAACCCTGCTCGGAGTTTTGTTTTAAGTAGCATTGTATCCACCTCTGTATCAACACAACCTTCTTTTCTGAGTGGAACGCATTGCATTGGTAAACCTTTTACCGCCACCCTTTCAACAGCTTCACGAAGCTCGGGTACACACGCTACACCCATAACAGCCCAACTGTCTCCACTCCCTGTTAGTCGTTTTAGAATTCGGTATACCATACTACCTCCAGGTACTATATAGATATGCTCCATTCCAAGGCTTCTGGCATAGCTTACGATCTCAGGTATCACGCATTTTCCACACTCTTTACATACATATCCTGTTTCAGTTAAATGAGCCTCACAATTCTTTGAATCCCTCAAACACTGGGGAAGAAACAACACTCTTTTTTCAGGAGGAGTTTCTCTCCATTCACTCCTATAAGCCCTGTCTTTGATTAGAATGTATGCAAGATCAGCAAGGGCTTCATCCTCACCAATCAGTTTCAACGCCCGTTTTACAGCTCCAATGGATGTGAGGTCCACACCAATCGAAACGAGTCTGGCAATTATATCTTCAATCATCAAGAACCTCCAGCGTTCTTTCAATTTAAATTTTTCAGAATTATCAGAACTGGATTTTCCCGGTTACTCTTCAATTTTTCTGAGAAACCTCACCATATTTCTCCAGTGGCCCCCCATCCAGTAAAGTTTTCTGCATTTCTCGCAATACCACAGCTCATATCTCTCGGTTAGATCTTCAGAAATTCCTTCTCTCTTCATAACTTTGACTGCCTCTTCGTTGCTCGGCTTTCTTAGAGGAGTATTGCAGACGCTACATCTGTCCATCACAGGTTGAAAGACCACTCCAAGTTTTTTAACCTCCTTAAGCTGCTCTGCTACATCGTTGCTTGAAATGTAGAAGGCTTTTCTTCCAGATTTCTTCGCTTTTCTGTAAAGTTCTCTGTCTTTTGTCAGCAGAATTCTGTCGTGAAGGTTCTCAAGCATGTAATTGTCTTCGTCCTGAACTTTTTCTCCGACCACATCTCCTATGTAGAGAGTATCATACCCCGAGATTCTGAGCCAGGTAGCTAATTTTCCGAGCATTCTGTCACAGATAAACTTCATTTCCACCATGCCGGTTCCCGTTTGTCCATCAAATTAAAGTATATTTTTCTAGCAGTTTCGGTTTTAAAATTCAACCCCTCTCCAAATTTGATTGCATAACTGTTTATCAGAGAGTACTCAACTGCCTGAAATGCAAGTTCAAGTGCATCGGCATCTTCCACGTATTTTATCACATCTGAAAATTCAGAAACCGCAATGTTCAGTTTTGAAAGCTGATCTTCACTGGCCTTACTCTCGTCTGCCCTCACGTATCCCTTAGCCACTCGATCAAGGTCGAAAGTTCGGCTNTCNTGTACATCGTGGAACAGTGCAGCAACAGCAGCCCTGTATGCTTTCTCGGTTCCCTCCTCCTCAAGTGCAAGAAGGAAAGCAATGATTGCCACTCTAAAACTGTGTTCAGCTACACTTTCAGGAAATTTTATTCCAATTCTCAGCCATCCAGCTCTGGGAAGCAACTTTAAACTCCCGATTTCGTGGATAAACCTGATCAAATTCTCGACGTCCATGATTAGGTTTAATAACTGATGAATCAATAAACTTTATGAATGTAAGGAAAAACTGGAGGTTCGCAGGGATTGATGATAGCTTTGATAGTGACAGATGCTGTCTTGTTGGTTGTGTGATGTCTGGAAATTACGTTGAAGGTTTTATGTATTCGGAGATTTCAGTTGATGGTCTGGACTCAACAGAGGCAATTGTGAAAATGCTCAAAAAGTCCAAATTCAGGGAACAGCTAAAATGCGTTTTTCTTGGTGGAATAACATTTGGTGGCTTCAATGTTGCGGATATAAATGAAATTTTCCGACGAACAGGAATTCCTGTTGTCGTGATAATGCGAAGGGAACCATCCATGGATGAGTTTATTAAGGCGGTAGAAAATCTCGATGACGCTGAAACAAGGAAAAAAATAATTGGAAAAGCTGGAGAGATCCACAGAGTGGGTGATCTTTTTGTTCAGGCNGCTGGAGCAAGCATTGATGATGNGAGAGAACTAATTGACGCTGCAAGAGTAAAGGGAAACATACCTGAAGTTCTCAGAATTGCCCATCTTGCTGCCTCTGCTATAATCCACGGAGAGTCGAGAGGAAGAGCCTGAACCGAGATTAGCAGATAGATTTATATATTATGAAGCAAAATTTAAACTATGGATTTTGGGAATCTCACAGAAACGCAGGTGGGATTTATCGCTGTTATAGTTTCCATACTTGGGTTAATCCTGTGCATGGTTGGATACAGACTTTCGCGAGTATCACTCGGTATAATTGGCTTTTTCATTGGAAGTTATATAGGTGCTTATGTTACAACCTTTATTTCAGCTAGATATGGGATATCCTCGATTCTACCTCAAAATATCCCGTGGATCACCCTTTTCGCAGGCATAGCCCTTGCGATTTCCTTTGCAATCTACAAGAGAGCAGGGCTCGTTGGGATAGGAGTGGCTTCAGGAACCTTCATTGGTGTTTTCTTTCTACCACAATTTCTTGTCTATGCGATAGTTCTGGGAGTGCTGCTCGGAATTGCTGCTGTATTTCTCGAACAGGTCGTGGTTGTTCCCATAACATCATTTACCGGGGCAGTTTTTTTCGCAATGGCTATATATCTGGCAGTTTACAATTTGCAGCCTCTCGACGTTCTGTTGAATCCAATTCCCCACGTTAAAGTTCTGATGGAAGATATTTACGTCACTGTTCTTACAATAGTTCTGGGATTGATGGGAATACTTACACAAGCAGCACTGATAAGAACGAAGGAAAAGGAAAAATAAAAAGGAAACAGTTATTATTTCAGTAGAAGTCAATATGGTGTGATCAGAATAGATGGCAGTTACGGAGAAGGTGGAGGACAGATACTCCGCACCTCAATAGCCCTTTCCTGTGTAACTGGTGAAGCTGTAGAAATAACAAACATCAGGGCGAACCGTCCAAAACCTGGGCTTGCAGCTCAGCACCTGAAGGGAATAGAAGCTGCCAAGATTATCAGCAATGCCGAAGTTGAAGGATTAAAGCTCGGCTCCACGAAAGTTGTGTTCAGACCAAAGGAGTTGAAAGGTGGAAGATTCAGAATTGACATTGGAACGGCTGGGAGTGTTACGCTCATACTTCAGACGGTTCTTTTACCATCCCTGATAGCAGAATCGAAATCCATATTTGAAATAATTGGTGGAACTGATGTTTCATGGTCACCTCCAGTCGATTATCTGAAAAACGTGACGTTAAGAGCTGTTGGTGAACTGGGAGGTAGAATAGAAGTCAGAGTCAGGGAAAGGGGATACTACCCAAAAGGTGGTGGTAGAATTGAAGTAATCGTGGAACCGAGCAGACTTGAAGGTCTGGAGTACACTGAAGCAGAGTGTGATGTCAAAGGGGTAAGCCACTGTCAGAACCTGCCACAGCATGTTGCAGAAAGACAAGCAAGAGCGGCCAAGGAATTTCTGGAGAAACATGGTATGCGAGCAGAAATTTCAACAGAAGTACGAAGAGGTCTTTCCACAGGTAGTGGGATAACCGTATGGTGTGGATACAAAGGTGGAAGTTCGCTGGGGGAGAGAGGCAAAAGAGCTGAAATTGTTGGTAGAGAGGCTGCAGAGAGATTTTATCGCGAGTATTCAGTAGATGGATTGTTTGATTCGCATCTTGCAGATCAGATACTTCCATTCGCCGCAGTCGCTCATGGAAGAACAGTTTTCACAACTACAGAAATCACACCGCACCAGAGGAGCAATGCCTACGTTATCAGAGAGTTCCTCGGAGATCTGATCGAATTGAATGAGAACGATAGAAGATACTTGATAAAAGGTGCAGGACTGTAAGATTTTATTCTTTTATCAAAATTTTCCGAGCCGACACNTTAAACTCTGACAGACAGTTCCAGATATCTCTCAGAATAACTTCCAGATTTTGGTAAAAAATATTAAACGAATATTTTCTTTTTAATTTCTTTAAATTCTCTGTAGTTCTCCACAATTGTCTTGCCATCAATAAATGGAATTTCATTCTCTTCTGCGTACTTCATCGCTTTCTCTCTTGAAAGTGCTCTTCCCGTTTCTGCGTCCAGCATTTCGCAGATTGCCACCGCTGGAGCCACACCCGCCATCTCTGCGAGAGCGACACTCAATTCAGTCTGACCTACTCTCTCATACACAAGTTTGTCGGCAGCTCTCAGCAGAGCCACATGTCCTGGACTCCTGAATTCACTACCAAAGTCGAATTCACCTCCCATCATAACATGGTCAACTATCTCTCCAATTCTTCTGATTGTCAGCGCTCTATCGATATCAGTTATTCCAGTGAAAGTATCTCTGTGATTAACCCAGAGCGAGAAAGAGCTTCTGCTATCGTATTTTATATCATCAGCTTCTGTAACTGAGTTCAATCCTGGAAGTTTCTCTCTGGCGACTTTCAGGATATCATGCATAAATGGAAGATTCAATCTGTCAGCCGCCAAAGGATGAATTGCAACACAAATAAGCCCTCCACCATCAATTCTCATCATTGCTACCTCTTTACTACCCACATGAACTGCTGGTATGGCTATATCTGTTTCACCCTCTCTGTCCTCGAAATCATATATCAGCACAGGTTTCCCTTTTCTGAACGCTTTCAAGGCATCATCAAAATCAATCACAGTAACACCTCCACTTCAATAACGTCTCCATCTTTCAAACCCAGCGCATCCCGGAGCTTTACTGGAGATATTAGCTCCAGAATGTCTTTTGGATAGTGAGTTCTTTTCGGAATGACGACCGCACCCTCAATACCTTTGATTCTGCATGGAAATGCTTTAACTTCTCCAAATGTTCTGTCTTCTGTTTTGAAACCGTCTATAAGGACTCCATCCTCCTCGTCCAGCCTCTTTCTGAAGTACATCTCCTCCTTCAGTACCCTCATGTTAAGCGTTCCAGGGTAAGGGTCAAAACCAAGTTTTTCAATAAACTGCTTTCTGTACCCTTCGAGGGATACGTAATACCTTCCCTCTCCAACTCCACTGAATATCCTACCCCTTATTCTTACAACATCCTCTCTTTCGAATATTTTCTTGTAATCCAGATACTCTCGGTAAAGCAGCTTCATACCCTCCTCCGTTATAACAACATACTGGCCGTCTTTTGTCAGACTTCTTTCGATTAAACCCTCCTCTTCCAGATCTTTGAGTCTGCGAGCCGCAGTTTGAAGACTCTGCCCTATCTTATCAGCAAGTTCTTTGGAGCTTATCTTCACAACCCTCTGAGTTGCGTTCATCAGGGCGAGAGTTTTTAGGACCTCCAGCATGTTCTCAACTATGAGATGCATCTCACATTGGATATAAACTTTGTGATTTTAGAAAAATATTGAGAATTGCCACAATTTTCTACTCTCCCAGAAAATTTTTTAGATCTCCAGATTTCGCCTGTGGAGTCTCTTTGAGTACTCTGTAACCTTCCCAAGAACACCAACAGCAGTTATAACATCTGGATATGCTGGAAATCTGTGAAGCTCATAGTCATTTTTGAGCTCAAATACGGATTCCCTCAACCCTTCAATGACGAAGTAAATGGGCTTACCAAATTCACGAAGCTTTGAGAAGTCAGGACGATAGGTCCACCCGGCAAGATCGCTACCAGCCCATACAGCCACAACAAGTGAGTCAACTCCATCGTCACTCAACATGGCCTCAATTGCGGTGCTGTAGGCTCTGTGCACACCATTGTACTCTATCATGGGCCATATGTCCACA
Source organism: Archaeoglobus sp. JdFR-41 (assembly GCA_002010285.1). Classification (GTDB taxonomy): domain Archaea; phylum Halobacteriota; class Archaeoglobi; order Archaeoglobales; family Archaeoglobaceae; genus JdFR-41. Next base: position 9,124 of record MTNC01000014.1, read on the forward strand.
GGGTTATTTACTCTGTGCCATTCAGGTGTAACATCAAGGATTTGTTCCACCGTTTCCCTTTTTAACTCTGCAAGCTTTAAATTTGCAAAGTGAATGGCATCTGCTCCCTGAACGCATCCTGAACCAGTGTAGTGTATCAGACCAACCCTATCACCATCTGGAAGTGGTTGCATGGAGAAAGCCTTTGACACATTTATCATCTCCTCAAAGCTGTAAACCCTGGTTAGATTTGCCTGCTTGCAGACTGCATTGAAAACATCGTCATTACCGCAAATAGATGCAGTATGGCTCATCGCCGCTCTCTGCCCGTATTCACTCCTTCCACTTTTGAAAACAACTATAGGTTTTTTCGCATATTTGGCAACCTCATAGAAAGCTCTACCATTTCTGAACCCCTCAATGTACATTGCAACTACTGAGGTTTTATCATCTCTCAANAGGAAATCAAGAACCTCGTAATCCTCCACATCGATTTTGTTCCCCAAACCCACAACTTTACTGAACCCTATGTTCGGGTGACTGGATGCTACGTGTCCCATCATGACTCCAAGGAACAGACCTGTCTGGGCAATTAGACCAATACTACCGTATTTAATGAAGGGTAACATGGCAAATGATGTTATGAGCCCATTGTCGGTGTTCAGAACGCCTGTGGTATTTGGTCCAAAAATTCTTATTCCACTTTTTTTGGCGATTTCAATAACTTCTCTTTCATAAGNTGCTCCAATCTCTCCCTCCTCGCTGAATCCAGAACTGACTATTACAACACCTTTAACCTTTTTCTCAGCACAATCTCTCATGATTTCAGGTACAATTCTCGCTGGCACGGCGATTATTACAAGATCCACATCGTCAGGTATGTCTGTAACTCTTGGATAACATTTTAAGTCCAGGATCTTCTCTGCATTTGGATTTACAGGATAAATTTTTCCCTGAAAGCCATGCTGCTTGAGATTCCAGACTATATTGTAACCTGGCTTTCCAACAGTTCTTGATGCTCCAACGACTGCAACAGATCTTGGGTAGAACAGATCTTCAAGTCCTCCTATCGTAAAATCAAACCTTTTCCTATCACCAACAACAATCCTCGCATCAGCCACAGCGTATCCCTTCTCGTAGACAAAGACTGGATTGAGATCCATCTCGATTATGTTCTCCTTCTCAACCATTTCGCTGACTTTGAGGAGGAGGTCGATGATTGCGTTGACGTCTCTCTTCGCACCCCTGTATCCCTCAAGGATTCTGTAACCCCTTATCTCCCTCACCATCTCCTCAGCATCCCTCCTGGATATGGGGATGAGTCTGAATGAAACATCCCTCATCACTTCAACAAAAACCCCGCCGAGGCCGAACATGAGAACGCTACCGAACTGCTCGTCGCTCGTAACACCAACTATAACCTCTATCCCCTTTTCCAGCATTGGCTGCACGTTTACAGCTACTGCTGATTCTATTTGAATGA
>MTNC01000016.1 GCA_002010285.1 Archaeoglobus sp. JdFR-41
ACTGATATTACAGAATTCAAAAGAGCGGTTGAAGAGAAACTTGAGGCTTACAGACTTGCATTCAATGTTGTGGAATCAATGGCAGACCCCGTGGCAATTACAGATCTGGAAGGAAGGATACTGTTCGTTAACAGAGCGTTTGAAGAGATCACCGGATTTAAAAGAGAAGATGCAATTGGCAAGAAGCCCTCAGAGCTTGGGATTATGGATCCAGAGCTTGATCGAAAAATAATGAGTGAGATAGTTCCTTTGCTATTTGAAAAGGGTTGTTTGAGGAACATTGAAATTCGGGGCAAACGTGTGGATGGAACGGAACTTCAGGGTCTGGCAACTTTTTCGTTAATAAGAGACTCTGAAGGTAAACCTGTAGGTACAGTTAGAGTCGTCAGAGACATTTCAGAAGTTAGAAAACTCGAAGAGGCGAGGAGAAGGGCTGAGAGGGCGCTTAGAGTACTGAGTATGGTTAATGAAGAGATAATAAAAGCCACNAATGAACANGAATTNCTTGAGAGAGTNTGCAGAATTATTGTTGATGTCGGCGGTTATTCTTACGCTTGGGTGGGTTTTGCTGAGGAGGATAAAACCGTCAGACCTGTTGCAATGGCAGGAATAGACGGATACGCACACGAGATAAAGGTCACATGGGATGAAAGTGAAACCGGATTAGGGCCTACTGGAACTGCTATAAGAGAGAGAAAACCCAAAGTTGTGAGAGATATCTCCACAGATCCGGGGTTTACTCTGTGGCGGGAGAAGGCCCTAAAGTGGGGNTTTGCATCGTCAATTGCACTTCCATTAATCTGTGGAGATACTGTGTTTGGTGCGTTGAACATATACGCGAGTGAGAAGGATGCATTTGATGAGGAGGAAGTGGACCTTTTGAAGAAGCTGTCTGATAATCTCGCATTTGGAATTAAAATGCTGAGAGAAAGGTCAGAAAGGAGAAAAATCGAAGAACTTTACAGAACTGTAGTTGAAAATACTGGGACGGCGATTACGATTGTTGATGAGGATACAAATGTTGTGTTTGCGAACAGAGAAGTTGAGAGGATACTGGGTGTAGAGAGAGAAGAGGTAGTAGGGAAGAAGTGGTTAGATTTTATCACCAAGGATGAGGTAGAAAGAATTCTAAGGTATCACAGACTCAGACGCATTGATGAGTCACTTGTGCCAAGGAGTTACGAGACAAAAGCTGTTGATCCTGAGGGTAATGTTAAAAATCTTCTTGTCACAGTTGCAATGATTCCAGGAACAAATAAGAGTATAGCATCTTTTGTTGACATCACAAACCTCAGAGAAATGGAAAGAGAACTCAGAGAAAGTGAAGAAAGATACAGAACTCTTTTTGAGAAATCACCACTTGGTATTGTATTAGTAGGAGTGGACATGACTATAATTGATTGCAATGATGCGGCTCTGGAAATGTTTTGGGCTGAGCAGAGAGGATGTAGTGGGGAAGAAGTGGATTGAATTTGGCATTTTTGAAGAGAAAGACCTTCCAAGAGTTCTGGAACTGTTTTACAAGGGCATACAGAGGAAAAGGACTGTTGTTGATCTCAAAGTGAAGATTGGAGGTCAGGAGAGATGGATTGAAGTCACATCGGTATTGCTGGAGAAAGGTGGAAAACCATATGCATTTCTTAATATGATTAAGGATATTACAGAGAGTGTTCAGAGCAGGAGAAAACTTGAAAGAATGTTAAAACAGCTTGATTTACTTCACAGAGTTGATCTGGGGATTATCAGAGAGGGCTCTCTTGAATCGGCTCTGAGTGATGCCCTGAAAGGTCTGCAAGACGTGGTGCAGTACGATCTTGTGGGAGTTGCAATTTACTCTGACAGTGAGGTCAGATTGGTGTTTCATCCTGAAGAAGCTCAGGAAATGCTCTCATCCATCTCTGAGAGGAAAATAATCAAAGAAGTTCTGAATAAGAGAGGAAGAAAGGGTGTTAGAGTTACTGATCTCCTNAAGCTTGAGGATTACACGAGACTGGAAGTGGACTTCTTGAATGCGGGCATGAAATCGTATATTGCTATACCGCTCATAGCCAGGGGAGAAGAAGTTGGAATTCTTATCATAGCGTCTAGAAGCGAGATTCCAGATGGAGATTATGAGTTTCTGAAGAATTTTGCAACTCAGCTCGCGATAGCTTTGCATGAAGCAGTTTTATTTGAGCAGAGAAGAATAGCTTTCGAGAGGATTGAAGACAATATAGAGAAGTTNGCCATACTTGTGGATCACATNAGGAATCCGCTGGCTGTGATTTCGGGAATAGCTGGAACTAAGATTGAGGATGAGAAGACCAAGAAAATTCTCCTTGACCAAGTAGAGAGAATTCTCGAAACCGTAAGACAACTTGACGAGGGATGGCTTGAGTCAGAGGTTATAAAGGAGTTTCTCAAAAGAAGCCAGCGAGTCAGAGAGTAGGGAGTGAGTAGAGTGTTGAAGTCAAATTAAGCAAAATTTTTAAGAAATAAGCTCTGAAAATCAAAGGTGGAAAGATTCAGAACCCTGTGGAAAGTGTTCTGGAGTGTTTTGTTCACTCTTGGCGTAATTCAAGTAATTCTGAAAACCTATGCAGTAACAATTCTCCATTTCAGCGGCGTTGAACTTGGAGCGGGGGCATATGGTGGTTTAGTTTCAACGATCCTGATTCTGTTTGCCCTCTGGATTATAAGACCCTTCAAGAAAAAAACCGAGAGTTGAAATTGGGAGTTCTGAGAAGTTTCTGTACTGGATCGGTGGTTACTCTGGATTTCATAAAGGACCTTCAAGTAGAATCAGCCTCGAACTTCTTCAATCTGCTTTTTGTCTACGAAAATCGAATGGGGCCGCCGAGATTTGAACTCGGGTCACCGGCTCCCAAAGCCGAGAGGATCACCAGGCTACCCTACGGCCCCTCTGTTTTTGAGAAATTCATCTCCGTTAAAAATCTTTCTGGTTGTTTTATCTTGCTCATCGACTTTGCAGAGTTTCTACAATAATAATCATACACCAAAAAATTTTTATGTTACTTAGACTCAAAGGTGCACATGCTTGGGAAAAGAATTCGAATTGAAAGAGTGATCAACAGAAACACGGGAAAAACTGTTATCGTTCCTATGGATCATGGAGTCTCGATGGGACCAATAGATGGGCTCAGAGACATGGCAAAGACGATAAATGCTGTTGCGGAAGGAGGAGCAAACGCCGTAGTCTTGCATAAAGGGGTTGTTGGATTTGGCCATAGAGGGTATGGCAGAGATGTGGGACTGATAATTCATCTGAGTGGTTCCACCAAGCTTGCTCCGGATCCCAATGAGAAAGTACTCGTTTGCAGTGTAGAAGAAGCGATTAAACTCGGAGCTGATGCCGTCAGCATTCACATCAACATCGGTAGTAAGACAGAAGCAGAACAACTCAAAAAAATGGGTGATATCACTCGAGTATGTATGGAATGGGGTATGCCGTTACTTGCAATGATGTATCCGAGAGGGGATGGGATAGATCAGTACAGTGAAAAGGCTGTGAGTCTTGCAGCAAGAGTTGGGGCGGAACTGGGAGCAGACATAGTAAAAACCAATTTCACGGGCAGTGTTGAGACATTCAAGAGAGTTGTTGAGGGTTGTCCAGTACCCGTAGTCGTTGCAGGCGGCCCAAAAATGGATAGTGATGAGGATATTCTGAGTATGGTGAGAATGGCTATGGATGCTGGTGCCAGTGGTGTAGCGATTGGAAGAAACATATTTCAGGCTGAAAACCCTACGAAAATGACAAGAGCGATTGCTATGATTGTGCACGACAACGCAGAAGTTAAAGAATCACTGGAGTATCTCAGATCATGAAATGTGTGCTTATACTCAGTGGAGGGATAGATTCTTCCACCCTTCTTTACCATTTGATTTCTCAGGGGTACAGTGTTTACTGTCTAACGTTTGTTTATGGTCAGAGACATGAGAGAGAAGTGAAGCATGCGAAGCTCATTGCGGAAAAAGCCAAGCAATGTGGTGAGGTCAGGCATATGGTTGTTGACATCTCATCCATACATAATCTGATCTCACATGGAGCACTGACCGGGNTTGAGGAAGTTCCAAAGGATTTCTATACTGAAGAAACCCAGCGAAGAACAATTGTGCCCAATAGAAACATGATCTTTCTGTCCATCGCAGCAGGTTATGCAGTCAAAATCGGGGCAGGTGAGGTTTATTATGCGGCTCACAAAAGTGACTACAGCATATACCCGGACTGTAGGAAGGAGTTTGTCAAAGCGTTGGATACAGCTGTTTATCTCGGAAATCTTTGGAATCCGGTGGAGATTAAAGCACCATTTGTTGACATGACCAAAACAGAAGTCGTTGCCCTTGGATTGAAGTTGAGGGTTCCTTATGAGCTGACCTGGAGCTGTTATGCGGGGTCTGAGAGACCATGTCTGGAATGCGGNACGTGTCTGGAAAGAACTGAAGCATTTCTGGAGAATGAAGCCAGAGATCCCCTTCTAACTGAGGAGGAGTGGAGAAGAGCTGTTGAAATTTACGAAAAAAAGAAAAGAGAAATTATGAAAGAGTAGCTNTTAACTTATGTGCATTGCAAGCTCTCTAATCTTTCTACCACAGTAATGACATCTTGCTATAACCTCTTCGTTCTCAACCCTGATGTAGAATTTTGGTCTTATTGGTTCTCTTTCCGCGTTTGATATACACATGCGATTTGGGCAGACCAGTATTTCCTCCACAACCTCGGGAGGTTCTACTTTGAATTTTTTCTGAATTTCGTAATCCTTTACCAGATTTATTGTTGCATGTGGAGATATAAGAGCTATCTTGTTTAGCTCCTCCTCGCTGATGAACTTTCCTTCAACTTTAACTATATCTTTTCGCCCCATTTTTGCACTGGGAACGTTCATCGCCATAGACACGTTTTCTTTGCTNCCCTCTCGAATTCCAAGGATTCGCAGAACCAGTAAAGCTCTGCCTGCATTTATGTGGTCAATAACAGTTCCATCTTTTATCTTGCTCACTACAAGTTGTTTCATTTCACCACCTCAATTTAAAAGCGTGTTTTACCATTTGATTTGTTTACAACCGTCCATGAGCCATAACCTCGCTGAGAATTGCCATTCTGACTGGAACACCATAAAATGCCTGCTCAAAGTATCTTGCGTGCCCTGTGGTNTCGACTTCTGGACTTATCTCGTCAACTCTTGGTAGTGGATGCATGATTANCATGTCTTCTTTAGCTCCAATAAGTGTTTGCGGCGTAAGTCTGTAACTACCAGCAACTTTCCTGTACTCCTCTTCATCAGGAAATCTTTCTTTCTGGATTCTGGTTACATACAGGACATCGATCTCTCCAATTACATCTTTCAAATCGGCTCTCTCTATATCTCCTTTTAGTCCTTCGAGGAAGTCTTCTGGCAGGGCGAGGGCTTCGGGACTTATTAGGTATATTTTCATTTTAAAGAGAGTGAGAGCCCTTATGAGAGAGTGGATGGTGCGAGAGTATCTCAGATCTCCCATCAGAGCTATTGTTATGCCATCGAGCCTTTCACATTCCTTCTTGATGGTGTAGAGGTCGAGGAGTGTCTGGGTTGGGTGCTGACCTGCACCATCTCCTGCGTTTATAACCGGAACATCAGAATTTTCAGCAGCGAATCTTGCAGCACCCTCAAGTGGATGGCGGATCACTATTGCATCGGAGTACTTGGAGATAACTCTGACTGTATCTGCAAGTGTTTCGCCTTTGGCGATGCTGCTTGCCTCTTGTGCAGTCATATTAATTACATCTCCTCCTAATCTCTTCATGGCAACTTCAAAACTCATTCTTGTTCTTGTGGATGGTTCAAAGAATAAATTTGCTAGAATTTTGCCTTCGAGGATTTTAAGCCCTCTTTCACCACTGGCAACATCTTCAAAATCTTCAGCCCTTTCAAGAATATACAGAATGTCGTCCCTGTCCAAATCATCAATTGAGATAAGGTGTTTAAGATGCCTGTTCGACATCATGTTTACTGGTAACGAGGATATTTAAGGATTTTTCACTCTCTGAACTCTTATCTGAGGAAAAGAGTTTATAAAAATGAAATTGCTGTATAACCATGTACCGTGATCTTGATCCATCCCAGTTTCTTGAGCTGATTGATCAGGCTACAGGTCTCCTCTCGGGCAAAAAAATGATTACAATTGAAGAAGGGAAAGTAACAGTTATAGGAGATGTCCATGCAGATTTTCAGACGTTTAAAACTCTTAAAAAGAAAATTGAGGGAAAAGCAGTCTTTCTGGGTGACTATGCCGATAGGGGAGATCAACCGGTTAGTGTTTATATGGAAGTCCTGAGAATGTTTATCGATGGACAGGCTGTTCTGTTGAGAGGTAATCACGAAAGCGAAGGAGTTTTTCCCCATGAGTTGCCTTGGCAACTCCGAGAAGTGTTCGGTGAGGAGTCGGAGGAAGTTGAGAGAGCACTTGTAAAGTTCTGGGAAAGAATGCCAGTTTCAGCTATCGTTGAAAATGAACTCTGGCTTGCACACGGCGGCGTTCCAACTAAAAAGTGTAACATTGAAATTGAAGGGATTACGAGAAGAGACGTAGAGAGACCAGATGATTACATGATGCTGGAGATTATGTGGAATGATCCATGGGAGAAAGAGGGATGTGGTGAGAATTACAGGCGTGGTGTCATGTATTTTTTTGGAAAAGAAGCGACCAGAACCTTAATTGAAGCTCTCAATGTAAAGGTCGTTGTAAGGTCACATGAACCACAAAAGGTTTTGAAAGCGGAGCAGGATGGAATGGTTGTAACTGTTGGTTCGTGTGCGTATCCATATGGTCTCACTGAAGCNGCACTTCTAACAATCAACTTTGAGAAGGGATTCAGAGATGGTTACGACCTTGCAGCAAAATTTGGAAAAGTGTTCCAGATTATTTAGCTTTTCCAGTATTTCTACCACACACTCTGAATCTCTCTGGAGAGTGACCGAAGGTAAANGTATACGTAAACAAGGACCATGACGACCACTGATAGCAGGGCTGAGGAAATGTAAAGTGGTGGCATTTTCCCACCAACTGCTCCGAGATAGATTATATACTCAAGAACAAGAAGCCAGAAACTCAGAATAGCTCCGAGAATGAGAACAGCTTCAAAAATTCTATTGATCCATCTACCTCTTTCCTCAGGTGTTAAATTCGACTCCTCAATAAGAGACGGTGGTATGTTGAGTAAATATGGGTATTTTCTTACCAGAGTATAACGAAATTTCGTCATCAGGATAAATGCGAGGGGTGCCGGACTGAAAACTGCCGGAACTATCAGGAACATCCATTTTGGACTGTATGAGATAGGGTTCCCATTGAAATCAAAATGGAGAGGGATCTCCTCTGGAAGGTAGATGTATGCGTAAATTCCAAGTGCCCATATACCAGCAAAGCTGCCTAAGGTAAGGCCGAGCAGGATTTCTCCGGCACGACCAAGCGGAGAAGGGACGACTTCCAATACTATCACCTTAAATGTTTTCTACTCCACTCCAGTATATAATGTTTAACTTCCCCCCACCTTTCTTTGATGTGCCCTCTTTTTATCAAGATGGCGACTGAGTCTCTTGCTTTTCTGGTTGCAAACCTTCTGTAGTATTCTGCGTACCGTTCTCCATCAAAACCACCGTAGCAAATTACCATACACAGAGTTTTATCACTTAAATCAGCTTTATTAAGAAAATACGTTATTGGAGGGCAGTTCAGCGTCCATTTCGGGAAACAGAGGAAAACAACGTTACTTTGAGGCTCTTCAAAAGAACACTTTACTTCAAGATTGGGGATGAGTGAGAGTATAAGCCAGACTGGATATGGAAGATGTGGGGCTTTTATTTCTTTGAGTGNCCCTCCATGCTCTGCGATTACTTCTGCTATTTTTCGGGAGCATCCGGTGTAGGTGAAGTAGTATACGTCGACACCTGATTTCATTGCTGTCATTAAACATTACTTCAAAGAGACTCTGAATATTATCTGAGAAGCTGTTCGAAGTTTTCTTCGAATTGGAGCCAGCTCGTACATGTAGAGCATGAGAACTCCGCCTACGAATCTNTCATATCCAAATGCTTTCCTTATAAACTCGGCATGGAGTCTGTCCCTGACGTAAATGACTCTTTCTCCATAAACATCGTTCATTTCAAGTATTATGGGCAGTCTGAACTTTTTCCAGTCCAGTTCATCTACATGAGAGGCAATGAACTCGATCTCGGTCTTCTCTATGTAGTATTCGTTTCCATCTTTCGCTCTAATCACGGGATCTTCTTCTCTAAGCATCTCGTCGAGTGTTCTGGTTTTTTCAGGCATGTGCCGGTTAACGGCCTCTATCATTCGAGCAAGTAGCCTCTCATTCATCTAACAACCTCCATTTCGAGTTCAACATTCCCTTTTTGTATTCCAATCAGTTTTGCAGCATTTCCCTCTCTTACACTCAATTCAAGAGTGTTAAAACTGCCCACAAGTGCAAGAGGTTTGCCGATCTCGACGTCAGAGTACCTTCTCACAAATGGAAATTCTACCCCACAACAGTAAAAACTTTTTGGACGGAGCTTTTTTANAAGTTCAGCTCTTAAGTTTGTGACGACGTTCCCGAATTTATCCACATAAACAGCCTTGCATAAACATAGATTGCCATCTATCCTGTAACTGAAAATCTCCATTTTTTTAATCTCTTTTTTACTTCTTTTCTTAAAATATCCTGACTTCTGCCATTCACCTGAAACAATTAATGCTGAAGCAGGAGCAAAAATATCTCTGCCATGGAAAGTAGTTGATAACTCCCCTACAAGTTCTGAAATGGACGAGTTTATTTCGTATACGGTTTTAATTCCATCCTCAAATGCCGCAGCGTATATCAATCCGTTATCAGGTGAGACAAAGATGTAATTTGACGTTTCAACAACCACAGCAGCCCGTTCAGATCCAACTCCAGGATCTACAACTGCAACGTGGACTGTTCCCTTTTTGAAGTATCTGTAACTGCTGTAGAGCAAAAACGCTCCTTGGAGTATGTTCTGCGGCTCCACACTGTGAGATATGTCAATAATCTGAATTTTCTGGCGGGTAAGTGAGAGAATTACTCCCTTCATCACTCCGGGGTAATAATCCCCAAAATCCGTAAGAAGAGTTATAAGTTTCATATTCACACCCCAAATGTCATTCTCAACCCATCTCTAAGACCTGGAGCCAGTCCGAGGACGATTATAACGAATTTAATGAAGTTTTTAAGTCTTTGTGATTCTTCTGAAGTGTCAATTAAGTAAAGAATTCCTACAAATATTGCGAGTTTAAGGAGCGGGAAGGAGAACGTTCCGATTTTCTCAATCAGGAGTTTTGGGATTACATGCATCTCAGCGTAGTTCAGGTACTCTACACCAAAGTAAGTTTCAAATCCATCGAGTAACTGGGAGAAAAAGGCTGCGAGAGTAATCTGGTTTCTCATGACTCTGGGTAGTGTGAAGGAGGCAACTATCGTAAAAGCTACAGCTATAACGATCCCAGCGGGTAAAACCCATTCATTTATGATTTTAAGGCTGGTAAACAGGAACACAAGAACGATCAGTGACAAGACAATTCCAAAGGCTGCGTGGTACTTGTAATAATCCTTTTTGAAAATTCTGGCTGTCAGGAGGAGGGAGGGAAAGGTGATGAAGAATATCATGAAGTAAATAAGCGGAGACATAAACAGATAGCTGAAAGGTGGTTGCAAAATTCCGGAATCCTCTATAATACGAACTGAAGAGCCGAGAATTACAAAGGGGATGTTTGAAAAAATAAATTTTTCATCAAAGTCAAATCTCCTTTCTAAAAATCGATAGAGGAGGTATACAGCAATTACAAGTATTATTGCCCATGTCGCAGTGTTTACCGGGTTGTAGCCCTGCTTGTAAACTATCGAGTCTATATAGTAGGTTTTGATAAACTTCCAAATTTCTGAGGTTATGTTGGGAGCAGTAGCCATGGTGGAGATTGGAGGTAGCTTAAATAAGATTTTTGAAAATTTGTACCTGCAGCGATCTGAGAGGGCAAATATAAAAACAATTTGAACTAAATAAAAAGTGAAAATCATGCCGGTCGAGCTCGAGAAGATAGTTCATGAGAAATCTTGGATACGAGGTGAAAAACCCAAGAGAAAAAGCGTGGTGGATGAGCTCCTCGGAGCGTTTGAAGGTGCAGTACCCGAAAGCGAGACGAGCACCGAATGCATTAAAAAGCTGAGGGAAATGTGCGCATGTTTAAGCTTGTTGCTGAGAGAGT
>MTNC01000018.1 GCA_002010285.1 Archaeoglobus sp. JdFR-41
TTTTTATTCAGCTCTATTCCCCCACTTCACTCAATTGTTACTCACTCGTCTCAGAAATTTCTCAAAAATTCGTATGACATCTAAATACCAAAATACTTTCTCACATTTCGTCTTGTCATGTAATACAATACAACTACATAAATAACCAGACTAATGCTCACGAGAGGTAAAATTGGGATCAGAAAAAGGGATGATAGAATACCCAGAGCAAGCAATACAACATACGTCCACCATGCCCACGATTTTCCGCTCCACAAACCGTATGAAAGTACAAGAAAGAACATCCCGAAAATCAGTATGAGTAAACCAGCCACTCCAAAAAGAGTTTTAAGAAGCAGAGGTATCGTAATTTCAACACTTTCAAGCATCCAGGGNATTACAGTAATGGCAATCCCGCTCAGCACCATCACAAAACCACATATAAACCCCAGAATTGCAATAATTGAGAGGCCAAGAGGTCTTCTCATACCGATGTTATCCCGAAACTGTATAAAAATCAGTCGCAAGAGAGCTTAAATAACACAGAGTCCTACTGCTTATATGAAAGCTGGTGCAGCAGCATCGAATCCCAACAAGCTCAGGATTCTAAATGTGCTGATGAAAAGAGAGCTGAGTGTAAAGGCAATATCCAAGTCGGTCAGAATGCCAGAAATCGCCGTAACATCTCTGATCAATGAACTCGTTAAAGACGGATTCGTTGAGGAAAGTGAGGGGGTTTTCAGAATAACAGAAGAGGGGAAAAANGCNCTTAGAGACCTGAGATGAAGAANAAAAGAGCGAAAAGTCAAAAACTAATAAAGGAGTACAGAGAAGGTAACGAAAGAGTATTTCTTCTGAGAAACCTTGTTGAAATTAGGATTCCCGAAAAGATCTTTGAAAAGATGTCAAAAAGATACTCCAGAGAATACATTCTTTCTTACGCAGATACAAAGAGAGTACTTAATAGANTAACGGGCAGAGAACTTGTTTTTGTGACAAAAGAGAGCGGAATACCGCTTCTTGGGCACTCAGCTTTTGGTATTATAGACAGAGGCACAAATTTACTTCAAGTAAGATGTATCACCGGCTGCAATCTCAACTGTATATTTTGCAGCGTGGATGAGGGNAGGCACAGCAAAACCAGAAAAACCGACTACATCGTTGATCCAGACTATCTTGCTGAGAAAGTGAATAAAGTAGCAGCATTTAAGGGCAAAGGTGTTGAAGTTCACCTCGATGGGCANGGAGAACCTTTTCTGTACCCCTACATGTCAGAGTTACTCGAGAAAATCTCACAAATAAAGTGTGTGGATGTCATCTCAGCCCAAACTAATGGGACTATTCTGGATGAGCAGAAAGTGTCTGAATTCGAACAGTACATAGACAGAATCAATCTATCTCTCAGTACACTTGATGAGAGAGTTNCAAAAACAATTCATGGACATTACAACCTAAAGAAAGTACTCGAAGTTGCAGAGATGATAGCAAACAGTAAAATGGATCTTCTGATAGCACCGGTCTGGCTTCCAGGGTACAACGACAGAGATATTCCAAAAATCATAGAGTTTGCTCTGGAAATTGGTGCAGGGAAAAAGTATCCCCCGCTTGGAATACAGAAGTATATCCCATACAGATTTGGAAGAAAGATAGAAAGAAGTATGTCCTTCANGGAATTTTACCACAAACTGGCAGAGTACGAGAAAGAGTATGGGATAAAGTTAATTCTCAAACCGGAAGATTTTGGAATGGAGAGAAGGAGAAGAATCGAGAGTCCTTTTAAAAAAGGGGAGATTATAAAAGCAAGAATAATTGCAGAAGGAAGACTAAAAGGAGAGAAGCTCTGTGTGGCACGAGGCAGGAGTATTGCTGTACTGTCAGATAAAAAAGTTGGAGAATTTGTAAAATTCGAAATAGTGAATACTAAAGATGGGATAATTGTTGGTGTTGAAAAATGATAAAAAAGTGTCTCATCTCCGTACATGATAAACAGCAAATAGAGAGTCTTGCCTCAGAACTTGTTTCCCTCAACTATGAGATACTTGCAACTTCCGGTACAGCGAAGTATCTCAGAGATCGCGGTTTTACCGTAAGAGATGTTTCAGAGATTACAGGTATAAACGAGACAAGAGAGATAAAAACCCTCCACCCAGAAATTTTCCGAATGATCTTTGCTGGCGAAATTGGAGTTGTTGCTGTAGATTTGTATCCCTTCAATCTCCACCCATCCCTTGACAATATAGATATCGGTGGTATAGCTCTTCTCAGGGCTGCTGCAAAGAGTTACAGAAATGTTGTTGTGCTTCCTGCAAAGGAGTATTATGAATGGACTGTTAAAGCTACTCGCGATATAAGAATCAGGAGGTTTCTTGCTGAGGAAACTTTCAGAATTACATCCGAATACGACATGGCTATATCTAGATGGTTAGGCAAGCAACAGAATAGAGAGCTGGGAGATCTATGAAGCATCTTGAATTTAACCGAAAACACGGAAAATTAATACTTGAAGGGAAAAAGAGGGCAACATTCAGAAGACGAACCACAGCGAAGCCTGGAGACGTTGTATATGTGCATTCAGGAGGAAAAATAATTGGAAAGGCAAGAATACTATCAGTTGAGAAAAGAAAACTGGATGAGATTACAGACGAGGATGCAAAACTTGATGGGTTTAACAGTAGGGACGAGCTAATAGAGGAAATACAGAAACTTTACGGCAATCTGGAAGACATCTACATGATTAAATTCGATTTTGAGCCAACTGAAACCAAAAATCCATATAATTTCCATTATGGCAACGCTGATCTTCTTGAAGTGGCAAAAAAAGCCCTTGAAACCCTGGATTTAAGAGAGAAGGAAAGAGAAATTCTCGAACTTTTTCTCAAAACTGGTAGTATCAGAAAGACCGCCATAAAACTTGGAGGATGGAAAAAAAGAGGAATTGTTAGAGAGATTCTTAGAAAATACTCAAAACTGCTGAAAAACGGCAGTGAACCTTCTCAATAGTGAGTGTTTTGCAGCTCATCTGTTAAGTTTTTAAATTCTTTAACCCATAAATTTACGTGGACGCTGAGATCAAGATACTATCACTACTTCGACAGAGGGGGGGAGAAGGAATTCTTCAAAGTGAGATACCTGATCTGCTGAATCTTTCAAAGTCAACAGTTTCTGAAACTCTATCGAAGCTCGAAGAGGAAAAGAGAGTGCTGAGAAAAAGAGTGACATCAAAATCGTACAGAGTCTGGTGTACNGAGTTCGCTCCAGAACCAATCCCAGGAATGATGAGAATAGGAATTCTCAGAGCAAGTGAGTACCCGGTGGTTGTCGGTGCTGGAGAAAAGATCGATGCTTTCATTAGAGTGTATGAATCAAGTCTGGAGCTCACAAGAGCGCTGGTGTCTGGACATGTGGATGTTGCCGCAAGTCCACTTGTAACTCAGATCTTTTTCGGAATTTTGATGAAAAACATAGAAATTTTCAGAATTGTTGCTATGAATGGTAGCGGTGTTGTTTTCGGGAATTCTGAAAGTGAGTATTTTGGTTGCTCAGAATTTTCAACCATGGAAATAAATCTCAGAGAGTACATGAGAATCAGAGATTTCAGAGGAGGAATTAGATATTTCCGATCTCCGGAAGATATGGTCGCAAATCTTGTCGAATTGAGGGGAATTGCAATATGGGAACCGTATGTTACCATCCTTTCAGACAGAGAAGTGGAAATGTTCAGCGATGTTCTTGGAGACTACGTTTGCTGCACACTCGCCGCAAACAAGGACTTTCTGCGCGTGAATCAGGATCTGTTTGAAGAATTCTTGGATTCTTTTGATTCAGGTAGGAAAAACGTGAGAAAACTAGCCCAGCTCATAGAGATGGACTACAGAACTGTGAAAAAATCAATTTCAAGCTACATTCTTGATGTAGAGCAGCGAAAAGAGTTTGCTGAGAGAGAACTCGAGTTCCTAAGACTTGGCGGTGTCGAGTCCATTCTCCGCATTTAAAAGATCTCTGAGTTTCAAAATGCTTCTGGTAAGATGGCGAATTTTTTCAAAATCAGGCTCCCATTCTTCTCTATCCACCACNGTTACTATCGCTTCGACTCTACCACCTGCCTCCTCGATTCTCCTCACGACCGACATCACAGATTTACCAGTGGTAACAACGTCCTCGATTACCAGCACTTTTTCTCCCCTCTGAATATCTCCAATTCTATCGCCGCCCAATCCATAACTTTTCTTTTCCTTTCTGAAGATTACACATGGCTTTCTCGTAATTAGAGAGGTCGCTACAGCCAGAGGAACTCCGCCCAGTTCAACACAGGCAATTTTCTGAAAATTTAAGTCTGATACAAGACTCTTTACGGCGTTTGATATCATCTCCAAAATGTCAGGGTGCATCGACGCCAGTTTTACATCAACATATACACGACTTCTTTTACCGGAGGAAAGAACAAAATCTCCAAACTTCAGAGCCCCGCATTCAATAAAACGTCTGATTAGATCTCTCCTTATCTCTTCCATTTTTCATCACCAAGGTACGCTTTTCAATTTCAATTTGAATGCAAGGTAGTTTGTCAGTATATGCAGAAAGGGTGTTATTAAGATTCCCACAATAATCTTTTGAAAATCAAAAACCTGCCAGAATGATGGATGAAACGATGAGATAGCAAGACCAACAATCAGGAATGTCAGCTGATCAACCACTGGAAACTTCTCACCACTCTCCACCCCAAATCTCCTCTTGAGAAAACTTCCAACGCTGTCACCAAACATGGCTCCAAACGCAAGGAGTGAGACAAGTGAGACAAAAGACTCGTATTCCAGAGTGGAGTAAACGCGGTAGTTTGTGATAACTTCAGCAATATACTGAAGATTTCCGACAAAGATTCCCCCACTAACACCAGCCACAAAACCTCTGATAGTTTTACCATTCCCGAGTATTCTTCTTCCGTCAAAGAAGTTCTTCCCAAAGTCAAGCGGTTTTCCACCACCCAAAAGAACTGCAAAATTATTTGGAGTGTATATGGGGAGTAAAAGCCACACTGTCACAGGAATTAGAGTTACAAAGCTCACAACTTCGTTGAGCATGCCGAAAATCACTCCAGGGAGATTAAACTTTCGCTGTCCATATAACTTTCACACTTTTAGAAACCGAATATGAGAATGTCAACTCAGTACATGTCACCGAGTGCTGCCAAAAGTATCATTCAAGAGAAAAGTTTAAATCCCGATAAAAGCATGCCCACTAAGTAGCTACCAGAGTTCTTCAAAAAAAGAGTTCTGCTGTGAGAACATGATGCTGGAGAAGTTGGAAGAAAGAAAAGAACAACTTGAAAGAGAACTTGCTGAATTTATCAAAAAAAGAGACGAATTAAATGCTGCCTCCCGAGAATATGCAAGAAAGAGAGATGAGCTTAACAGAGAGGTGAGAGAACTTCTTCAGACGGCCAAAGAAATAAAGGCAAAGAGAGATGAGTTGAACTCCAAGACAAAGGAGTTGAAGCTCAAGAGAAATGAAGTGCATAAAGAGATTGATAAGCTGTACAGAGAAGTTGACAGACTCAGAAAGAGTATAGATAAGGGAGGGAGGCCGCTGGGCGAAATAGAAAGGGAAATAAGAAGGCTCGAATTCAGACAGCAAACAGCTGTACTAACCATTGAGAAAGAGAGAGCCCTCGTAGAAAGAATTGCCAAACTCAGGAAAGAGCTTGAGGAGAGGAAGGCTCAACTTGAAAAACATGAGGAGTTTAACAAGCTAATAATGAAAATTCGAGAGCTGAAGGAGAAGGCCAGGGAACTGCTAAACGAAATGAAGTCTTTTGCTGATGAAGCAGATAAATACCACGAACAGCTAATCAAACTCTTCAATGAAATTGACGAGAAGAGAAAACTTGCCGATGAGATGCACATGAAATTCGTAGAAAGTAAAAAAGAGGCTGACAGATGTCACGCAGAAGTTATCAAGAGAAGAAAAGACATAAAAGACCTTGAAAAGGTTATCAAAGCACTTAAATCTAAACAATACAAATCCAAGGAGCAGCGAGAGAAAGAGGAGCTTCTGAGGAGAGCTAAAGAAATTTACGAGATGTTCAAGAGAGGAGAGAAGATTGAGACCGAGGACCTTCTGATCCTCCAGAGGGCTGGACTTATCTAACTCTTTTAACCTTTTACAGATTCATATCCCATCTTCAAAGCTTGAAGGTTCATTTCGATAATTCTCTCAGGCAGAACTTCTTTTACTGCTTCTTCAACACTCTCATATCTCAGCGGAACATTCAAAAGGCCCAGCAACATCCCCACAACCACAACGTTGGTTGCAAGGACATTCCCCGCTTTTTCAGCTATCTCAGAAGCGTTGACAACATGTATTCTTTTTGTCACTTTGCCAAGCCATCTTACTATCTCATGAAGCTCAGGGTATTTTGCAATTCCAACGGAAACAGATGGAGGAATTATTTTTCTGCTGTTTAGGATTATCACAGTACTGGAATTCAGGAATCTGGAGTATCTGATGGCTTCGGATGGTTCAAGTGCTATGACGATGTCAGCTCCACCTTCCGGAATTAGGGGCGATCTGACATCTCCGATTCTCACATGCACTTCCACACTTCCTCCTCTCTGTGCCATCCCATGTGTTTCTGCTGTAAGAACGTTCAACCCCTCTTTCATCGCGGCTCTTGCGATAATCGCTGCAGTGGTGAGAGCACCCTGTCCACCAACACCAACAATAAGAATATTGAGTTTTCTGTTATTGGTGAGGTTTTCAGATTTCATCGTCCTCACAGAAGCGGAATGCTTTAAATCTTTTTCCTTCTTGGATTTCATTCCAGCTCATCTCGGAAACAGAGCCNTCAGGTAATAGCCCCAATCAGCATTGAGAAATAAATTGCGCCAAGAGTCATACTGGCAAGTTTATACATCTTCCTCGCTCTCATTCTGTCAGGATGTCTGGCGAATTTTATGGCTTTATACAGAAAATACATTGTAGCTGGAAGAGAGATCGCCGGATAAAATAAACTCAAAGGTAGAAGTATGAGAAGTGTCGAAACCAGTAGAAGCATTGCAGAAGTTGCAAGGACTATTGCCCACGACGCCTTTTCCATTCCGACTACAAGGGGATACATAGGTATNCCTGCCTTTCTGTAGTCCTCCTCGTAGTGCATGCTGATATACCAGATGTGAGAGGGGATCCAGAGTAAAACGATTCCAGCAATTATCAAACCAGCCGGTGAGAAACCTGATGCTGCCACCCATCCAGCAAGAGCGGGCATAGCTCCAGCAAATCCCCCGAGGATGATTGAATAAGGGCTTTTTCTCTTTAAAAGGACTGTGTAAATGGCTATATCAAAGAAGAGCCCAAGAAAGAGTACTGTAATAAACTGGATTCCAACCGNGATTCCCACAAAAATACCAGTGGCAAAAAGGATGAAACCGTAAACAGCACACTCTACGGGTTTCAGCACTCCACGTGGAACAGGTCTTGTACGGGTTCTCGACATCAACGCATCGATGTCCCTGTCAAGCCACATGTTGAGAGCAGTTGTACCTGAAATTGCAAGGAACACAGCCATTGCAGCTTCAATGAACTTTACAGGATTGAGTTCTGTAGACGCCACAACATAGGCTATTGCAAATGTAACCATCAGAAGAAAAGTCTGCTTCGGTTTTATTATGTCCACAAGGGCCTTCACGATATCCTTCGACGTTCTGTGGATTTCCACGCTTTCTATGTCTTCACTCTGATTTCGCATCTTGAAAAAGTTGCATTCAGTTTAAAAAACATTTCCGGTTTCAGGTAAATCTTTAAAAACATGATAGCAATTTTTAATAATGCAGGTCGAAAAACTTCAGTTTGAGGTTCGAGGACAGAAACTCGCTGCACTTCACTATCCTGGAGACGAAAAGTGTGTTGTAATGGCACACGGTTTTGGAGCTGTCAAGGAGGGGCTCATACCATATGCTGAGAGATTTTCTGAAAAATTTGGTGTTCTGCTCTTTGATTACCGCCATTTTGGTGAAAGTGAAGGTCTGCCCAGACAGCTGATTGATATAAAAAAGCAACTTGAAGACTGGAGATANGCAATAGAGTTCGCAAGAAGTCTTGGCTACAGTAAGGTAGCTATCTGGGGAACCTCGTTCAGTGGAGGACACGTTTTAACCCTCTCATCTCAACACGAAGTTGCTGCAGTTGTTGCTCAGGTGCCATTTGTTGATGGAATGACAGTTGCCAGAGCAGTTGGAATCAAAAATCTTCTTTTGCTGACCCTGGCTGGTATCTGGGACAGGATCCTATCTATCGGTGGCAGAGCATACTACATCCCAATCGTCGCCTCGCCAGGGAAATTTGCATTTATGACTGCTCAGGAAGCTATGAAATACCTCGAGATAATCCCCGAGGGGGTTGAATGGGTAAATGCTGCTCCGGCAAGAGTTGCTCTCAGCGTACCGAGCTACAGACCAATCAAAAAAGTAGGAGATATCAGCTGTCCTGTTCTCTACGTGATTGCCAATAGAGATGAGATAACTCCACCAGAATCCGCCAGAAAGGCAGCTGAAAAAACACCTGTTGCAGAGGTCTTTGAGGTTGATGGTGACCACTTTGACGTCTATCTCGATCTATTCGATGTTTGCGTTGAGAAAGAGTTTGAATTTCTGAGTAAAAACCTGGATTACCAGGAATAAAGATTCTGAATCCTGAGCCCATCTTAACTGAGAACCTTTACAGAAAGATGATACAGACAGACAATTATTAACTAACTGCTGAAGAAGAGGACGAAATATGATGATCGAGCTACCAAGTAATATCTGGCACGGAAATGAACCACTCTACATTGATCTACCGGAGACTTGGGATACATCGATTCTTAGAATGAAAGGAGATGATAAACCCGCAATCACCAGAGAACAGATTGCAGCAGCTATTCGGAATCCGANAAATGCAAAATCGATAGAAAAGCTTGCAGAAGAGAGAGAGGACGCTGTGATAATTTTCGACGATATGACAAGACCTACAAAAGTGGAAAAGATTGCAGAACCTGTTCTCAACGAGCTTGAGAGAGCCAAGATCAGAAACGAAGATATCGTCTTTGTGTGTGCAAATGGTGCCCATGGAACTTATGANATGGAAGATTTTGAAAAGAAACTCGGAAGAAATATTGTAGAAAACTACGCAGTTTTCAACCACAACCCGTATGACAATCTTGTCTACCTCGGTCACACCACTGCCGGAACACCTGTGGAGATAAACTCAGAGGTTATGAGCTACTCGCTAAAAATAGGGATAGGATGTATCCTTCCGCATCCTCAGTACGGCTACAGCGGTGGAGCGAAAATAATATTGCCAGGTGTTTCAGGAATAAGAAGCATCGTGTANAACCATGGAGTAGTTGGAGGGTGGAGCCAGGCGATGCAAATCAGAGAACTTCATCCAACTTGCCAGATGGCATTTGGAAGGGTAAACGAGGAGAACGCATTGAGAAGAGATGCTGAGGAAGCTGCTGCGATGTGTGGGCTTGACTTTCTCATCAACGTGCTCGTGAACACGAGACAGGATAGTACAGACATTTTTGCCGGCAATTTCATCGAGGCACAAAGAAAAGGTGTTGAAATTGCAAGAGAACACTACTCGACTCCCGTAAGTTTTGATTTCGACGTTGTTATCTCGAATGCTTATTCAAAAGCAAGTGAGGCCGCGATAGCTACATGGCCAGCAATCTGCCTGAAAAATGGNGGAACACTTGTAATTACCTGCAACTCGAGAACGGGACAGGTGACTCACTACGTCCACGGGAGATGGGGTANCAAAAGAAGGGGTGGTTTCCTCTACCTCCCACCACCTGACACACTGAAGAAAGCCAGTCAGGTAATATTTCTCTCAAAATACCATGAAAAACAACCGTGGC
>MTNC01000053.1 GCA_002010285.1 Archaeoglobus sp. JdFR-41
ACGCCGCCGGCAGGGTTCGAACCTGCGACCATCGGCTTAACAGGCCGACGCTCCACCAGCTGAGCTACGGCGGCACCAATTTGCAATTTCTCAGATTTGAATTTAAGCTTTGCCCTCGGCCATATTTTTAGAACCGATTATTTTTAAACAGATTTATTGCAACAAAAAAGCATGGAGAGTGAAAGAGTTCATGTGCATGTCGACGATGTAAAAATTTCCTGTCTAAAAAGTAACCTTAAAGGTAAAATTCCGATAGTTTACGTCCATGGCTCAGGATGTGACGCCACTGTATGGNGNAACCAGCTACGAGATGTTGGAGGCTATTCAATCGACTTACCCAATCACGGGGAGAGTGGCAAGACTAAAATTGAATCTGTTGACGACTACGCATACTATGTTGCCAAATTTACAGAGAATCTACTCGGAGAAGCCATATTTGTAGGACACAGTTTGGGTGGGGCAATTGNCCAGAAAATATTCACAAACTACAGAGACATTGTTAAAGGGCTGATTCTTGTCTCAACTGGCGCAAGGCTGAGAGTGCTGCCAGAAGTCATAGAAATGATGCTCAAAAACCCGGAAGCCAGTATAAAGGTGGTAATTGACATGGCATTTGCCAAAAAAATTCCTGAAACAGATGAGTACACAAAAATTTTCCTTAAGAGAATTGACATACTCGCCAAAGATCTTCAGATCTGCGATNAATTCGACCTACTTGAAGAGTACAGACATGGAAGAATTCAGGTCGACGTACCTACCCTCATAATTGTTGGTGAAAAAGACAGACTCACTCCTGTAAAGTATTCTGAATTCTTCCATAATCACATACCCAGCTCTAAACTTGTAATTGTGGCTGATGCCGGTCACATGGTTATGCTTGAAGAACCCGAAATTGTCAGCAGAGAGATCAGGGACTTCATCGCTGAATTCCAGTCATATTAGTTTAGATTTTATAAAAACAAAAAATATGATAGTAATCTGCCTGGTAAACACATACGACAAGCTCAAACTCCACGAAATACACCTTCGGAGTATTGCAAGAGCTGCCCCTCTCTGTTACGCTTTCGACTTTCATCTCGCTCTTCTTGACTTTCCATTCTGGAAAAGGACTGATGAAGTTGTGGAANATATTTGCAACTACACAACCATCGGCGGATACGGTGAGTGTCTGAGGAAACTCGATGAAAAAGGAAGATTTCACTTAATTGAGAAAATTCCAGCTCATTTTGGCGACTCTGTGGCTACAACCTCAAAACCAGACGAGAAAAAAGCTTTAAAGCCTGAAGAGATCATGAAGTTCAACTCCGCAACATTTTTAATTGGACTTGGGCGAAGAGGATTACCCTCAGAGCTGCTTAAAAGCAGTAAGTATCACCTTGACGTGACGCAAAAAGGCATCAGTCTTGAGACCTGTACAGCAATAGGTGCGATAACCATGATGGTTCACCTCTACAGGGTGGTTGGATGGAAGAGATAAGATTTTGTCCGGAACANGGTTTTTACAGGGGCGAAGAATGTAAGTGCGGAACGAAGGGTGAATTGATTCTGGAAAAGGAAAAGGTAGAGAGATTGGGTAGATTTATATCCGGTCTGTTAAGACATTTTCCAGATAGATTTGATCTCCAGATGGATAAAAATGGATGGGTAAATTTTGAATCCCTTGTAAGAGTTGTGAGAAGAAAGTACAAGTGGGCAAACAAATGGATAGTTAAGGCACTCATCTACAGTGACGAAAAAAAGCGGTATGAACTCAGAGAAGACAAAATTAGAGCCAGATACGGACACAGCGTGAAAGTAAAACTCGACGATATGCCTGAAGCTGAAGAAAGTATCCTCTACTATGGAACGAGTGAGGAGGAGGCCCAGAGACTTCTTGAGATAGGAATAAAACCGGTGAACCAGACCTTTGTTCACCTTTCAACTACTGTCGAGAAAAGCGAAGAAGTAGCCAAGTTAAGAACTGACAACCCCATAATCCTTGTTGTTGATGCAAAAAAAATAAAAGAGATGGGGATAAGGGTAATCAAAGCCAATGATTTGATTGCACTTGTTGAACAGGTTCCAGCCGAGTGTATAATGGATCAGCTTAAATTAAACCCTTAAATTAAAAATTCAGTACTCATCTTCGTAGTAATACTCCTCCTCACCAAAGTCCTCTTCAGNCTCTTCTTCAACTTCCTCATAACTTTCAAGCTCTTCAATGTCGAATTCCTCATTAGTGTCCAGAAGCAGAAGTCTGCCCTCCTGATAGATCATAACGGCATTGCAAAGCTTGCAATCAATTTCCACTCCCTCATAGAGATCCGTAATTTCAATCTCCTCTCCACAAGAGGGGCATCTGATAATTTTCACCGCCATCTAAGGCTGACTAAATCAATCTCAGATTTAAACTTTGTGGCTTATNAGTCTCAAATCCAAACCTTCAACTTTTTAAACGCATAAAACAGATGACCAAATTATTATTACCTAACCATCTGCACTTTCCATATGGAACGCCTGAACGAAAATATGTTCCTCGTTGACACCCTTAAGTACGTAGAAAAGGGAACCATAGCCACATACATCATAAACTTTGAGATNGCTGCAGTTATTGATCCCGGAACGGCAAGAGGTGTCGAGATTTTGCTGANAGAACTTGAAGACGCGCCGATAGAGATAAGTATCAAGTACATCGCCACCACCCACATCCACCTCGATCACGGTGGAGGAAGTGCTGGACTTTCGAACAGGCTTGGAGCTGCAATTCTGGTACATCCAAAAGGGGCTAAGCATCTTGTAAACCCCGAAAGGTTATGGATGTCATCAAAACAGGTACTGGGAGACGTTGCAGAGATTTACGGTAAACCAGAACCGGCTGACGAGAAGTTGATTATCCCGGTCNNTGATNCTCAGAAATTCGATTTAGGTGGAGAAACTCTTATTTGTTACCATGTCCCAGGTCATGCTCCTCACATGGTCGCATATTACTTAAAAAAATCAAAAATTCTGTTTCCAAGTGATGCGGTGGGACTTTACTTCCATGGAAGTGTTTACCCTGTTACCCCACCACCGTTTCACATGGAATTAGCCCTGCAAAGTCTGAAAAAACTGATGAAGCTGCAGATTGATGCTGTTGCATTCACACATTTTGGAGTGGCTGACGGGGGTGAAGTGCTTCAGGAATCCTATAACACGATTGTAGAGTGGGTCGAAATAGCTGAGAAGGTGGTTAAAAGAGGAGGAGATTCAGATGAACTNGCCAAGATTATTATCAACCAGAATGAGTCTCTCAGAGAACTCGAGAGACATAACCCCATTGCATTCGGGTTCTTTTCTCTGACAACTGCAGGTTTGATTGACTACGTGAGAAAAAATTTCTATGATTCGAAACTGAGTGGAAAAGGAGGGAAGTGACTCAACACAATTTCGAATGAGATTTAAATTCTCTTCACGATTGGTTCTTATGCCTCGCAGAATTTTCTTTGTAACTTCAAACGAAGGGAAATTTAAAGAAGTAAGTAGCATTGCTTCAAAATACGGGATTCAAATAGAGTGGAAAAAAATGAAGTACCTGGAACCACAGGGAAATAAGCTCGAAGAGATTGCAAAAAAGAGTGCAGAAATTCTCAGTGAACAGATTCAGGAGAAATTTTTCATCGAGGATAGTGGTCTATTCATTGAAGCTTTAGGCGGTTTTCCAGGACCATATTCCAGTTATGTTTTTAAAACAATAGGTAATGAAGGTATTTTAAAGCTGATGGAAGGTGTAAATAACCGAAAAGCGTATTTTAAAGCTGTAATAGCATATTTTGATGGTGAATCGGTCCACATTTTTACAGGGATGGTTGAGGGAGAAATTGCGAGAGAAATGAGAGGTGAGGGAGGATTCGGATACGACCCTA
Source organism: Archaeoglobus sp. JdFR-41 (assembly GCA_002010285.1). Lineage (GTDB taxonomy): Archaea > Halobacteriota > Archaeoglobi > Archaeoglobales > Archaeoglobaceae > JdFR-41. The sequence continues at coordinate 3,882 of MTNC01000053.1, forward strand.
TTTTTCTTTATAAGGACAGAACCTTTGCTGAAATGGGTGAGGAAAAGAACAAAGTTTCTCACAGGATGAGAGCTCTCGAAAATTTCTTTTACTGGNTCAGCANGCGTACAGCATGAAACCTTAGCAGGAGTGGGTGAAGGAGTGAGTAAACACTACCCAAAACCTTGAGTTTATTAATGATGTTATTATGATGCCGAAACATTCACCCAAACATTCATAATGACACAATTCGTCAAATTTAATTATTCCGTCATCACTCCCACATTAGATGAGGCTTCACGAGTACCAAGCAAAGAAAATATTCTCAGAGTACGGTATCAGAGTTCCAAAGGGAAAAGTTGCTGAGAGTGTGGAGGACGTGGAAAAAATTGCTGAAGAACTGGGAGGAAAAGTTATTCTCAAATCTCAGATTCTTGTCGGTGGACGGGGAAAAGCAGGTGGANTTAAAAAAGCTAACACTGTTGATGAAGCTATTAAAATTGCTGAAAGCCTTTTTGGAAAAGAGATAAAGGGCCACATCGTCAGAAAAATCTATGTTGAGGAAGTACTGCCAATAGAACAAGAACTCTTTGTAGGACTCACGATAGATAGAGTCAGAAAAGGTGTTGCGTTGATTGTGAGCTCAATAGGTGGAATGGATGTTGAGGAGATCGCCTCAAGATATCCAGAAAAAATATCGAGTGTGATTATCAACCCCAAATGGGGATTGTGGGATTACCAAATAAGAGAGCTTCTTCTTAACTCAGATATTGAAAGATCTCTCTGGAAAGAAATGTTCAGCGTTATAAAGAAACTATACCAGATCATGATTAAATTTGAGGCTGAGTTAACAGAGATAAATCCACTTGCAGTTGTTGATGACAAACTTATCGCTGCAGACGCAAGACTGAACATAGATGATAGCGCTCTTTACAGACACAAAGAACTGGAATCTTTGCGAGATTATACAGAAGCAAACGAACTGGAGAGAATTGCNATGGAAAAAGGTCTCAACTATGTCAAACTTGAAGGTGATATCGGTGTTATTGCTAACGGAGCCGGAATGGCAATGTCAACTATGGATTTGATATATCTGAGCGGTGGTAAGCCAGCAAACTTTCTTGATATCGGTGGTGGTGCTTCCGCGGAAGTTGTAAGCGAGGCGATGAGGATAATTCTACAGGATGAATCTGTAAAGGTGCTCTTTATCAATATATTTGGGGGAATTACCAGATGCGACCAGGTTGCTCAGGGTCTAATTCAGGCATTCGACAGCGTTAAAGTTGAGATACCGGTAGTTGTTAGACTTGCAGGAACAAATGAGAAAGAAGGAAGACAAATTCTTACAGATTATGCAGAAAAAAGCGGAGAAAACATACTCCTCGTGGAGAGTATGGAAGAAGGTGCTGCGAAATCAGTTGAGCTGGTCAGAAAGAGGAGTATAACAGGCGGAGGTAGATAACGTGAGCATTATTGTAGATGAGAGGACACGTGCCATCGTTCAGGGTATAACGGGTTATCAGGGGAGATTTCACACCGAGAGGATGCTAAAGTATGGAACAAAGATAGTGGCAGGCGTCACTCCCGGAAAAGGTGGTGAAACTGTCTTTGGTGTCCCGGTATATGATAGTGTTAATGCTGCTGTTAAGGAAACTGATGCAAATGCATCTATAATATTCGTTCCAGCACCATTTGCAGCTGATGCTGTTTTTGAAGCGGTTGATGCAGGGGTTGAGATAATCATCTGCATAACTGAGGGGATACCTTTACATGATGAGCTTAAAATGTACTGGAAGGTAAGAGACGCTGGAGCAATTCTAATAGGCCCCAACTGTCCCGGAGTAATTTCACCTGGGAAATGTCACCTTGGAATAATGCCCGTTCACGTTTTCAAAGAGGGTAAAAGTGGATTTCAAGCTGGAGTTGTATCCCGAAGTGGTACACTCACCTACCAGATCGCAAGCAATCTCTCTTCCCTCGATATTGGACAGTCAACTGTTATTGGTATTGGGGGAGACAGAATAGTGGGAACGGGATTTGTTGAAATACTGGAATTGTTTGAAAATGACCCTGAGACTAACATCGTGGTGCTCATAGGTGAGATCGGAGGTAGAGATGAAGAGAACGCTGCAGAATACATAAAAAAGGAGATGACAAAACCTGTTGTTGCTTATATTGCAGGGCTCACAGCCCCACCAGGAAAAAGAATGGGGCATGCAGGTGCAATTGTAGAGGGTGGAGTAGGTACTGCCGAATCCAAAATAAGAGCACTTGAAAATGCTGGCGCGAGAGTTGGAAAAACACCGGCAGAAGTAGCTGAAATCGTTTTCGAAGAACTCAAAAGATAAATTCAGAAATGAGGCTTGATCTATTGCTTGTCCGAAGAGGATATTTTTCATCAAGACAGAGAGCGAAGGAAGCAATAAAAAGGGGAATGGTTTTTGTCAATGGAGTTGCAATTACCAAACCTTCGGCAGACATAAATCCAGAATCAGAAATTGAAGTTAGATGTAGAGAAANACCAAGAGGTTACTGGAAACTCAGAGATATTGACGAAAGATTTGGACTGTTTAAAGGCGACGAAGTTGTTCTGGATCTGGGAAGTTCTGCTGGGGGTTTTGTTCTTTACGCAAGTGAAAAAGTTAGAGAAGTTTATGGAATTGAGTACAGCAAAGAATTCGAGGAAGAGCTAAACAGAATTGAACAGGAAAGAGACAATGTAAGGATATTCATTGAAGATGCATTTAAATTTGATCCAACCAAAATTCCAGAAGTGGATGTGATCCTGAATGATCTTACACTCCCCTTCTCATCTTCCATGAAAGCCCTTGAAAGATTTCTCCCCAAGCTGAAGAAAAATGGAAAAATAGTATTCATCCACAAAAAAGGTGATGAGGAGGTACCGGATTTCTCAAAATTCGAGGTGATAGATTGTTTCGACTCTGAAGACAGAAACGAAAAATACTATCTTTTGAAACTAAAGAATTAAAAAATTATTTATAATAACTTTAGTGTTCCTGGAGCATAAGTGTCAGCAGAAGAGTGACGACGAATATCCCTGATGAGAGTAAAAGTGTTGAGTTCCATCCATACACCGAAGCAAGACTTTGAAAAACCACGATCAGAACCACACATCCCACCTGCGAGAAGAGCCACACTGCCGAATTAGCTGTACCAGCGTACTTCTCACCAACAGATGTTGCAGACAGATCAAGAGCGAGTGGAAGTATAGCTATGAAAAAGAATCCAAGAATCAAAAGGTTTGCCGCTATCTGAAATTCCCCAAAAGCAAGCGTGTGAGTATAAAACAGAATAATTGTCAGTGTAAAGCAAACAAGCATAAATGGTTTTCTCTTTCCAGCCTTATCCGAGAGAGCAGGGATCACAATGCTTCCGAATATACCGCCAATTAGGAGAGTAGCTGCAACGCTGCCCGCGGTCTCAATATCAAGTCCGTGTACTTCGAGGATTGGCTCGACCCAGGTGAGATAAGCGGTGAAAATTCCCACCCCTATGAATGCAATTGCAGATANCAGCATTACGTTTCTGTTTTTGAGAACCTGAAGATATTCATCAAGCAAATACTCCTTCTCTTCGACTCTGTACGGAGATTCTTTACCCAGAAGATAGAATAAAAGGANAATAGCAATAGAGATGATGCCGTAAATAAGAAGCATATTGTAAAAACCAAGATCCAGCGTAAGTGCTGGTGTTGCTCCGAGACCAACAATCATACCAATAAACAGAGATATACTCCCAAGTCCCGTTGCCAGTCCGGCTTCATCAGCTGGGAACCAGCTTTTCACAAGTTTTGATATGCTGTTGAAAATAAAGGGCTGACCCACAGCGGCAAGGGTCTGAAATGTGAGCAAAAGAACATATGTCGTTGCAAATGCTCTCAGAAATCCAAAAATCGAAAGGAATGCTGTACCCACCAGCACAGCCTTTCTGAATCCTCTTGTGTCTACATAATAACCGACAGGTAGAGCGAGAACTATGAAAACAAGTGGAAAAACAGCAGAAAGTAATCCAACTTCTGCCTCCCCAATCCCATACAGAGCTTCAACAATAGGTAGAATTGGTGCAAAAGTGATCCAGACAAGCTGCGAGAGAATCCCCGCAAGAATGTATACCAGCAGTACCACCCACCTGTAACGTTCTGGCTGAAATTGATCATTCATCATTATTACTGTCAATAACTATTATTTATGTTTTTAGATTTTTAAAGGGAGGGCATTCCAAACTACGTTTGACAAAGACTTTTACCAAATTTTATCCTACTTTCATCTCTAAAAATTAATTCCAACCAAGATTCTACTTTCTTAATCCTCACCAATCAACCTGAGTAAAATTGCCTTTTGAGCATGAAGTCTGTTTTCAGCCTGGTCAAAAATAATCGAGTGTTTACCCTCCACAACTTCATCGGTTATTTCCTCACCCCTGTGTGCAGGAAGGCAGTGCATAACAACAACATCTTCAGTTGAAAGTTTCACAAGTTCTTCAGAGACCTGATACCTGGCAAAATCTTTTAGTCTCTTCTCTCTTTCGCTTTCCTGCCCCATAGATGTCCAGACATCAGTATATATCACGTCTGCATCTCTGACAGCATCTTTTGGATCTCTTACAAACTTTACTTTCGCTCCAAGTTCCTGGGCTTTTTTCACAATTTCTCTGTTTGGTTCATAATTTTCGGGAGTTGAGATAATCATACTCATACCAGTGAGAGCGGAAGCAAGAATAAGCGAGTTGCAGACATTGTTACCATCTCCAATCCATGCGAGGGTTATCTCCTTCAGATCGCCTTTGTATTCATAAATTGTAAGCAGATCAGCCAGCACCTGGCACGGATGCTCCAGATTGCTGAGACCATTTATAACGGGAACCGTAGAGTATCTTGCATATTCTTCGAGGACTGCGTGATCTCTGACCCTCATCATGACCGCATGGACATATCTGCTCATGACTCTTGCCGTATCCTTTATCGGTTCACCTCTCCCGAGCTGGAGATCATTCCAGTTGAGGTAAAGAGCATGACCTCCAAGTTCAGTCATAGCAACCTCGAAAGATACCCTCGTTCTGGTTGAGGGGAGTTCAAAAATCATTGCAAGACTCTTATTTTTCAGATAATCGGTTGTAATACCTTTATATCTCTCCTCCTTGAGTTTTTCTGCTGTTTTAATTATCTCTATGAGTTCTTCACTCGTCAGGTCTGCGATCGATAGGAGATGTTTCATACCCTCACCTCTGATGTGTTTTACCGGTGAACTAATTAACTTTTTTCAAAGTTTTCCAATCCAAATTAACCCTCGTTTTGTTCTCTGACTGTATCTGATTTTCTTTTACACATTTAAAGAACGGCGTCTCCCAGTGCATCGACAGAAAAAGATTAATATTCTACCTATCAAGATTAAATGCCCGTCAGCCATGCGTCCCCTGAGCCGTGATGGGGATTCCACACGACGGGCTACAAAATCTCTCAACTAATGGTTTTCTGGCTTCTCAATTCTCTCAAAATCAACACACACATGCCTGTAGATGGGTTGTGGCTGCCAGTTTACGAATCTGTAGTTCAGATGCCCGTATCCACCGGCAAGGTGTAGTGGTTTTATGAGAAATGGAGACAGTTCATTTTTCAGACTTTTCCCATTAGGGAAGAGATAACCATCCCACCCATGATAGAATACTATCTGGTTTTCTGCAAGCAGCGATGAAACCTTTGCCTGCACAATAACCTCACCAAAGTCGTTGAAGACCCTGATGTAGTCTCCATCCTTAATCCCCTTCTTCTCGGCAGCCTTTTTACTTAT
>MTNC01000026.1 GCA_002010285.1 Archaeoglobus sp. JdFR-41
GAATGGCAAGCCCTATTGAGCCGGAAGCCTCAGTCGAGGAAAGCACCCAAGAGACAATTAGCAGGAATATCAGGAGACCGAGAACTGGGAGATATGAGTCGACATTTGGGATGTTAATCCCGAAAGCGTCGAGCACCCATTTTGGAATGCTTATGAGAATACCCGGAACAGATTCTTCCATTTTTTTCACGAGTGTTGGGAACGTGATGTTAAAAAGAATGTTGTAGAGTCCAATTGCGATGATCGGTGATAAGCACAGAAAGTATTTTCGAATAAATCCAACAGTAGAAGGTTTAATCTCTGAAATCTGAATCCCACCGCCCTCATCAGCGTATTTGGAGTAGTGATTTTCTCCCTCCTTTTCTGCACCTTTCTCATTATCCATTTTTGATCCCCATACCAGTTACCTGTTGTGGTATATAACTTTATGAGATTTTTATGAGATTTCCATAAGCTATTTCTAACAGGTTTTGAATACTGGATTTTCCGGTATGCTTTTCAGAATGCTTTGTCGGAACATGATAATTTTTGAAGTGAAAATTCATCCCTTTAACAATCCTTGGAGAAGTGTCTGAAAAATATCGCCGTACCACAGTTGTAGAAGTAGCAGTATCACTGGATGCTGGATGAGATAGATTTTAAGCGAATTTCTACCCAGTTTGATTACGGGATCACGAAGGGGAAGGCTGATACTCTTAAACTCTCTGTGAAAATGACCTGCAGATATCCCCAGCAAGAAAACACCAAACCACGGAAGTAGGGGGTAGTAATCAAGAGTTCTGAAATTCTCTGGCATCAGTCCAAGCCACAGCAGTGTATCTGTTTTAACTCGAATTTGCTGAAGATACAGACCAGCAGAGAAGAGAAGCACTCCAGTCACCAGAGATAATATAGGCCTTCTGGAAAAGGGTATGCTCAAAAATGTTGCGAGTGCAAAGAAATGTATGATTCCAAATACAACAAATTCCTCCCGAACAAAAAGGTAGGTTGAAGTCGTTATAAGACCTGCTATGAGNGCCAGTTCCACCGCTCGCCGTGATTTTTTCTTGGCGAATTTACTGAATTCATTATATTTTTTTATNGAAATCGATACTGAAAATCCNGAGATAAATATGAACATACCTCCTATTAACCTGGGGAAATAGAACCAGAAAAAATCCCAGAAGTCTCCNGCGAGATAAATTTTGTTGAAATACTGTGCATCGAAAAAAAAGTGATAAACCAGCATTAAAATTACAGCAATACCNCTTGCAAAGTCAACCTCCCAGTATCTTCGAACTGGTATTGATGTTTTTATTTGCTCATGCATTACCTAAAATTTTATCCTGAATTTATCTGAAGTATCTCAGATCTTCATCGCTCTTCCACTGCTGCATGGCAACTTCGTGCATTTCTTTGATCTGAGCAACAACTTTTTCCATTTCCTTAGCCCTTTCCACCAGAGCATCGACAGAGACGTGTAGATTCAGCATCTTTGAGAGCACATCCAGAACAACTTTGGCACTTTTTGGATCTACCATGTAGCCTGAAGTAACGCCCATCAGACAAGCAGCATCAATACCTTCAAGCCTTGAGACACCAAGAAGGAGACCTGAAGCACCAATGATACCTCCTCCAGGTTCGCCCGGCTCAAATTTTACTCCAAAGCTTTTCAGCTCCTCAACAAGAGATTCAGAGTTGGCAGCTCCTATAACGTATGGCTCTTCCACAAGTTTCCCTACTCCGTAACCACCGAGAGTGTAGATCCTCTTTGCTCCAAATCTCTTTGCTATGTCTATGTAGGCATTAACAAGCTCGAAATGCCCCTCATTGCTGATACTCTGGAAATCACCCACAAGAATGAGGAGATCGGGGGTCTCAGCATTAGATTTCCAGGCATAGATTTCGTTGTTTGGCATTCGCACATTTCCGTTTTCCTCGACTATTACTTGGGGCGGAAAGTAGTGTGANTATATCTCTACAACCTTTTCCGCTTTTAGCTCCCTAACTAAATGGTCGGCAACAAGCTTCCCGACGTGACCTATCCCTGGTAGCCCCTCGATAAATACGGGATTCCTCAAACCAACCTCTTCAGGTTCTTTGAGAAACCTGACATCGACTTTTTTCAGCAAGTTACCACCTCCTATTCTGATGTTTCNCGTGAGTTTTCTCGATGGTTTCAAACCTCCTGAAGCTGAAGAAGCCAACCTCCTTTCTGAGCTTTCTCCTGTACCTTCCATATGGGTCCTCAGGTGAGAATCTTGGAGGTATTGGCATATAGGTTTTCTCATTACATACCGGGCAGATTGTCTGNAGAGTGTATCTACCACACCGACTGCATTTCCTCATAAGAACTTTCATTCAGTTCACCTGTTCCATCATATTGCTTCCCTTATAAATCGTGCCTCTCCTCCAAGTTTTTTCATAGCTTTTAAAACTTTGTTCGAAACCTCTTTAAGAACTGCTTCAGCTGTCTTGTAGTCATCAGCTTCAACAACGATTCTGTATTTGGGTGCCCCAACGTATTCAATTTTCAGCTCTGTTCCATCTCCTTTAACGCTGTATGCTTCAATAAGGGNTTTTTTGATTCTTTCAACACCATCCGAGGCGTTACTCCGCAGTTCGAAGTAACCTCTAACCTTGACCCGCCTGGGTTTTATGTTTTCTCTGGCAATTTCAGCCATCTCTTTGGCAAATTCTTCACCAACTGTAGGAACCAAGACCTCATAACCTTCGTAGGCTGCTTCCTCAAAGGCAGAATATATGGCTTCATACTCTTTTAGGAGCTTTTTTCCGATTTTTTCCAGTTCTTTTCTATCTAAATTGAGTTTTTCGCCTATGATTTCCAGCCATTTGAATGCTTTTAACTCGTTTTTCCACTGCTGGAGTTTCTCTCTTCTCTGTCTCTCGTTAACGTCTTTAATTGACAGATCTATGTGTCCTCTTTTTGGATTAACATCCAAAACCTTGCAGATAACTTTTTGCCCTTTTTTCACGTGTTCTCGTATATCCTTTATCCATCCTGCTGCAACCTCACTGATGTGAACCATTCCCTCTTTTCCCTCATATTCATCAAGAGTTATGAACGCTCCAAAATCCAGCACTCTCTTTACAGTTCCAATGACGATCTCTCCTCTGGAAGGATAACCGCCCCTCTTAATTATGAGTCTCTCCTTTTTCATCCTTTCACCCTCTCATCTCGTGAATTTAAATATTGCTTCTCATTCTTTTTCTCTCTTTCCCCCCTTTTTTACATCTTGCGTANAAGATCAGGGGGTGTCTAACATCGCATTGCGCAACGCAGTTATGATATGTTCTCATTGTGTCGCAGGATGGTGAGGTGTACTCCACACCCTTCCCCCTGCTTCCGGCTATGTGTTCTACCTGGTACCTTGTTTTCTCCTCATCGAAATCAGGTGCAGATTTAAATAGATCTACAACTTCATCGATGCTCATTCCTATGTTTATAAGAAATGAAGTAAGAGCAAACCTTGCTGTATGCGGGACATTCATGCCTCGCTGAAGTTCTGAGAGTATCTCCATCATGCAGGGTGGGAAACACCTGATGTCAACCTCACCCAGTTCCACCTCAAATTTAGTCTCCCTCGATACCCGGTTTTTAACTTCTCTCAGGGTGTTGCCGAGAATATCTTCAAATTCGGAGATGTCGAATACGGGTTTCTCAAAAAGTCTCCCTCTCAAAAATTCTTCAACAATCCTTGTAAGCTCTTTTCTTGTTGTGTCAACATAACCGGCNACGAGTCTCCGGTTCACGAGTCTCCATTCTTCAGCTCGAAGTCTTGAAGATGTTACGACATAGGATGAAACGTGGACTTTCCAGCCTTTGGTTATGATTCCGAGATCTTTAGCAACTATTTTTAGGACAGCGTCACTGTCCATGTTGAGAATTCCGGCATAATAGNTTGCTTCATTAACAGCGTATCTCATCCTGACCCAGTCCTCAACGCCTGAAACGATCATTCGGGAAGCAATGTACCTCAAGATGGAGATTTTAGCAAGGGTCATCAGTTCATGATACATAGTATGAGGGTAATCAAATGAGCAACCAGTGAAGCATTCAAGACAGAGATTGCAGCCACTGAAATCTCCGATTTCTCTGCAGTCTGAACACTTTCTGTCTTCACAAGACACGCAGATAATGTCGCTCTCATCGATTTTTCTCGGGTACTTTCTTCCCTCAATGGCGGCAAGCACTATTTCCTTTGCTTCCTCTATAACTTCTGGAAACTTTCTGAGATTGCTNCTGAGTCTNTCAACTGAATCAATTCCAGCCTCTCTGAGAAAGGAAATTGAAATTTTGAGGAAGGGATAACGAGTTAAGATCGGTAAGATGGGGAGAAATTTCATTCAGCTTCTATGCGGGGAGCAAGTATGTATTCCACTCTAACCTTTCCCCCAGCGAGATCAAAGATCAATCTGACCGGGTAGTTTGTTCCCAGGTGGATTGTCAGCAAGTCACCACTACCAGCAACCTTGCAGAACTCTTTGAGGTAGTCAACGCTGAACATACTTTTTGCCTCAGCTCCATTGAACTCTATAAGCTCTGCCTCCCCCATCCTGAACACTATCTGGTCAACGTCACCTTTGGCCTCAATATAGAAGCCTTCTCCATCTGATCTGAAGGTTACGTGATCGCTTATCCTGTCTGCCGCACTGACAGCCTGTTTGAATTCACCCGCGTCCATCACAATTTTGGCAGGCAGATCGAGTTCCGGTATTTTGGGCTCCTTTCTGATTGCAGATGGATCTATTAGCGAAACGCTGTACTCGACACTTCCAAATTTAATTTTGAGTACACTTTCATTTTCGAGAATCAATTCTACAAGATCCTTTGTCTTAATTGACTTGCTGATGTCGAAAATTCTATCTACATCTACACCGATTGTTTTCTCCTCGTCAACAGAGTATGCCTCAAAACTGTCCTTGGGGACATCCACAATAACCATCGCAACATTTGCTGGATCGACTGCCCTCGAATGTAAGCCCTTGTCCATGAAGTGTACCCTTGCTTCACTGACGAGAGCGACTATGGCTCTTGCAAACGTTCTCAAAACCTCTCCAGTCATTATCGTGTCAATCATGCTATCTTTTTTTAGGTCAGTTAATATTTAATTTTTTCCACATCTACTGGACATTCACGAAAATTATGCCTGAGGGGAGGATGGATCGTAACCATGCTTCTCAGCAATCTTTTTATTTTACCGTAAAAATTAGCTGAGGGTTAAAGTGTCTGAACTTTCCAAAGGATATCATTCAGGAACGTCAAGCCCAATTGTTTTTCTGTATCTCATTCCCGGAAAATCTATTCTGCTGAGTGCAGAATAAGCTTTCTGTCTTGCCTCATCAATGCTCTTACCTTTTCCAACGACTGTAAGCACTCTCCCTCCTGTGGTAACGAAACCGTCATCCTTTGCGATACCATTGGCGTACACCATTCCCTCTCTCATAGCATCCTCAATACCTGTTATTGGCTGACTCGTGTAATGGTCTGCCGGATATCCAGGTTTCAAACCCTCTCGTCCTTTTAAAGCTCCACTAACAGCACAGACACCAACACAGATATCATTACTGAATTTGATTTCAATCTCATCAACCCTCCGATCAATAACCGCCAGCGAGATCTCCGCCATATCACTCTCAACTCTTGGGAGCTTCACCTGTGCACCCGGATCACAATCCCGAACATTGATTTCAAGAACTTTCGGTACAAGTTCCTCATCCTCTTTTACAAGCATTATAACTGGATAAAGTACACCTCTGAATTCTATTCCCTTCTGACTTCTGAACTCTCTTATGATTGGTTCAACAACCAGATTCATTATTTTTTCCTCGATCTCCCCATTCACATCAGGATGCGGACTTACAGCACCCATTCCGCCAGTGTTTGGATTCAGAAGTTTCCCCTCTCTGAAAAGTTTCTCAATCTCACTTTTTGTAACGAATTTCTTGGTGATTCCGATGTAGAAATTCCTAAGCCCTTCAACATCGTCGGGATCGAAAGCTCGTTTGTAGTCCTTGGCATGACCAAACGGTCTTACATTTTTACCATCGCTGATAGCTGTGAATGCAACCTCAATACCTCTCAATCTTTCCTCGACGACGATTCTGTTACCTGCATCACCAAATTTTCTCTGGATCATGATTTCGTCCACAGCCCTGAGCGCTTCATCTACAGAGTCGCATACATAGACACCTTTTCCTGCAGCAAGACCATCAGCCTTGACAACTATTCCATTTTCAAATTTCTCTCTGATATACTCCTTTGCCTCCTCAGGGTTGTCAAAATTTCTGTATTCGGGAATCGGAACTCCAATTTTCCTGAGGAAATCTTTTGCCCAGCATTTGCTTGCCTCAAGTATTGTTGCCTCTCTTACTGGGCCAACAGCAGGAATACCCTCTTCCTCGAGTCTATCTACTATTCCAAGGCTTAGCGGTTCTTCAGGCCCTATAAAAGCCAGATCTATTTCCATTTTTTTAGCAAATGTGACTATTTCATCTATTGCTCTTATTGATGGGATACTCTTACCATCAAGTTTTGCCTGGGTGCATTTTTCAAAAAATTCGCTACCACCATTTCCTGGAGCTACAAAAACCTCTTTAACCCTTTTACTTCTGGAGAATGAGTGTGCAATGGCGTTTCCTCTACCACCAGCATCAACAACGAGAACTTTCATGGAGGCTTAGCGACCCTTAAATATTTCCAGTTTTCGCTTTTTGAAATTTTAAAATAATTAATATGCCAGAGATTCAGAGTCCGAGCTCGCTGTGATGTCAGCTAAAAATAACAAAGCTTAAATACGGTTTCGTAAGGCTTGAAACCGTTCCTGTGATTAAAGCAATATGCGGGGGATAATCATGGATAAGGCAGAGATTCTTAAAAAGATTAAGGAGGCAGAAATTAAAGTTGAAGAGGATACAAAGGCTGCAGAGGAATGGAGTAAAAACGCTATTCTTGAAGCAAAAATGGAAGCGAGAAAGATTATAGAAGAAGCAGAAAATGAGGCTGAAAAAATCAAAGCTGAGATACTGGAAAACGCCAAAGCACAAATAGAAGTCGAAAAAGAAGAAATTAGAAAGAAGAAAATGAAAGAAGTGGAAGAAATTGCGGAGAAAGGGAAGGAGAGTCTCTGGAAAGCAGTTGATTTCTTATACAATGAGTTTGTAGGGATGGTGGAGCATGCTTAAGCCAGAAAAAATGGTGAAGGTCTCTGTAGTGGGACCTAAAGATCAGTTTACAGTNGTGGCTGATGTTCTCCATCGAATACACCTGTTGCACATCGAAGATCCTGCTGAGGAGGAATACTTCCAAATAGGAGNGCCACTCGAAAAAGCGTCACTAATTTCAAGAAGTCTTGTGCAGCTCAGAAGCTACATTTCATATCTCAAGATAGATCCCACAAGGATCATTCCACGCAGAAAGTATAGGGTAGAGGAAATCAGGGAACAGCTATCTCAAAAGCTCGAAGAGTATCAAGAAGAAATTGGCAGGAAAATCGAGGAGAATAAAGAGATTGATGAGAAATTGAGAAGTCTTGATGAAGAACTTCGATTGATTGAACCTTTAAAAGCCCTTGGGATACCTGCGAGTCTCCTCAAAGGTTACAGAACCATCAGAACCTTTGTTGGATTCATAAAAGAAGACCCAACCCAGAGATTGAGAGAGATAACCAGTGAATTTGAAATCTTCAGAGCAGANTATGAGAAGGAGCTTATCATTGCAGTTTTTGTGAAAGTAGAATATGCTGAAGAGTTTTTCAGAGTTCTGCAGGAAGCAGGATACAGAGAGATACCCGTACCAGATGTGGAGGATTACGATGCCAGAATAAGTGAGATCGAAAGGGAAAAAGAAAAGCTGGTAAATCGAAAAAAGCATCTTGAGACAGAAATAGAAGAAATAAAAGTTAAAGAGGCAGAAACACTTCTGGCGATTGAGGAGTATCTCAGCACGGAACTTGATAAATCTGAACTACCTCTAAAAAGTCTGGTTTCAAAATATACCTTTGTTATCATCGGCTACGTTCCAGCCAAAGCGTATAACNANTTTAAAAAGGAATTGGAAACCAAAGGCAACTTCGTTGTTGAGAAAATAAACGAGGAGGGTGAGCCACCAACAAAGCTGAGAAATCCACCAATCGCGAAAGACTTTGAACTTCTGACAACCACTTATGCCACTCCAAAGTACAGGGAAATTGATCCGAGTATTATAATGGCCATATTCTTCCCACTTTTCTTTGGGATGATGCTTGGAGACATGGGATATGGGCTTCTGATTACGGTTATAGCTCTGTATCTCAAGAAGGTGTTCAAGACAGAGGGCTGGCAGAAATTACTTAACATCGCCCTCTACAGTGGTATTGTGTCCATAATCTTTGGTTTCATCTATGGAGAGTGTTTTGGGCCATATCTTGTGGGTGAGATTCCACCCTCAAAGACCCATTTCCTGGGAGATTTCCTTTACAACCTCTATGCATTTAACCACCATCACCCACTCTTTGATAGAGTTGAACCATTTGGTGTCAAAGCACTGCTCTTTGTGACACTCGCAATCGGTATGTTCAAGCTTCTATGGGGTTTTGCTCTTGGATTCAGAAACGTCGCTGTTGAGCATGGAATTGGTGAGGCAATTCTGGAGAAGGGGTGCTGGTTTGTTGGAGTTCTGGGACTTTCACTGATAATTCTGGGATTCACATACAACCTTGGAATATTCACAACGGAACCTCATGAAGGCTTCGGAGTTCTTCTGCCCGATAATCTTTATGTATTTGGCAGCTACACAGTGGAACAGGCAAAGAATGTCCCACTTCCGATACCGGGGATGGTGAAGGGTTGGCAGGTGGGAGTTAATGTGTTCTATCTGGCAGCATTACCACTGTTGTTACTCTGGTTCGTAATCTTCCTGAAGGCAGAAATTCCAAAAATGGGGGCAATGGGTGTTATAATGGGTGTCGAATTGCTCACGTGGTTTGGTCAGATTTTAAGCTATGCCCGACTACTTGCTATAGGTCTTTCGTCAGTATACTTTGCCTACGTTTTCAACTATCTGGGTCTGAAACTGGGACTGCCACCGGGAACAGCGATACTTCCTGTTGCAGCCATTGTGATAATACTTGGACACACTGTCAATCTCATTCTGGGCATTCTTGACCCGGGATTGCAGTCGCTTCGATTGCATTACGTTGAGTTCTTTACCAAGTTCTTCGAAGGAGGGGGGAGAGCGTATTCTCCCTTTGGAAGAATAAAGAGGTTTTTGGAGGATTGAGGAGGTGAGTAGGTATGGTAGATGCTCTGATAAGTGATGAAGCATTCATAAAGGGTTGTGCAGCAATAGGAGCTGGATTGGCTGTTGGACTGGCAGGAAT
>MTNC01000009.1 GCA_002010285.1 Archaeoglobus sp. JdFR-41
TAATGTCGTATTTCCCACCAAGTCTTTCAAGAATCCTGTTAAAGGTCTCTTTCGAGGGTTTAACAACACAAACATCAATATCGCTCCTTTCAGTATCCTCANCTCTAACGTATGAGCCATAAAACAGAATACCCAGACACTCCNCAGAAAACTCTTTAAAATCTTTTTTAAGACTCTCTATAATTTTTTCAACCACATTTGAACTTACATTTACAATTTTAAAACCTTACTCATTTTCCAGAAACACTGGAGTGATGCGAGGATAATCGAAAACCAGAATTTCCAGAAAAGTTACCAAAATCTTTTAACCCAAAAATTAATGTTAATTATGTGCGACGTTCTTGTTGCCACACCCAGAGCTACAGAAAACGGAACAATGATTTTCGCAAAAAATAGCGACAGAGATCCAAATGAGGCCCAGTTACTCGAATATATACCGAGAAAATTCCATGAAAATGAGACAGTCAGAATGACCCACGTTGAATTTCCGCAGGTTGAAGAGACATATGCAGTTTACCTATCGAGACCTTGGTGGATATGGGGAGCAGAGATGGGAGCAAATGAGTTTGGAGTTGTAATCGGTAACACTGCTGTTTTTACGAAGGTAAAGGTACCAGAACGAGGGATTCTCGGAATGGATTACATTCGACTGGCACTTGAGAGGTGCAGTAACGCAAGAAAGGCGTTAAAGTTCCTAACCTCCTCCATAGAGAAGCACGGACAGGGAGGAAACGCCAGCTATGAACATAAAATGAGGTATCACAACTCCTTCATAATCGCAGATAGCAGAGATGCTTATGTTCTTGAAACTGTTGGAAAGAGCTGGATATATCGCAAGATAAAAGACGTTTACAGCATATCCAATGCTCTGACCATTGAAAGTATCTGGGATGAAGCATCGAAAGACATCAAAGGGAAGAAAATGAAAAAAGGGTTTGCAGCAGAATTCTCAGACCGGTTCTACACACATTTTGCACGTGGAAGAGAGAGAAGGGCATTCACTCTGAGAATGATGAAAGAAAGAACTGGAGAGATTACAGTGNAGTACATGATGAACATTCTGAGATCTCACTCCATAGAACCCTACGAGCCCGCAAAGGGGTCGATGAGAGATGTATGCATGCACTATGGCGGAATTACCCGTCCATCACAGACAGCTTCGAGTCAAGTATCAGAGATTAGCGATGATTACGCTGTGCACTGGTTTACGGCAACCTCCAATCCCTGTCTGAGCATCTTCAAACCCTTTTATTTTGAATACAAATCCGCTGACACCTATGGAGCAGGAGTGGACAAAGACGTGACCAACAGATTTAACCCCGAAAGTTATTGGTGGAGATTCGAGTTCTTTCACAGAAAATTTCAGACTGCCTACACAAGATACATCACAAATTTTTCAAGGGACAGGGATTCTGTGCAGAGGAAAATATTTGAGATGGAAAGAGTAAAGGCTGAGGAGAATCCCCAGGAGATAACGAAATATGCATACCAAGAGGAGGCAAAACTCCTCCAGAAGTGGAGTGGTTTGATAAAACCAGAAAAGCTACCTTTCCTCTACGGTTTACGCTGGAAAAAAGTCAATAAAAAAGCTGGAATTACTTTTTAAGTGAGGGACTTGGTAACTGACAGAGCAATTTGAAAGAGGACAAATAGAAAAATGGTGANTAAGGAGTATGAGCAATCAAAAAATAAAAATTTGCGATCATAGTCGAGATGTGTCGTGCCGAGATAGCCNCATATCAGAATTTTTGGAGATAGCTGGCATAGTCGTGTTTCTCCTCATACTCTTTACTCCAGTAATTTTTTCTCTGGCCTCAGCTCAATGCATAGCAGAGGTAAAGATAAGTGGCGAGATAAATGAGGGTACGTACCTTACAGTTGTGCATGCCTTTGATGTGGCCAGAAAGAGTGGGTGCAAAGCCATTCTTGTAGAACTTGATACTCCAGGTGGAATATTCTCCCCAACACAGAAAATAGTGGAGTTGTTTCTGAACAGCGAGATACCAGTTATTGCTTACGTGCCTAAAGGTGCTCTCTCAGCCTCTGCCGGTTCAATAATTCTGATTTCTGCAAATATAGCTGCAATGGCAAATGGGACAGCTATAGGTGCAGCAACTCCAGTTTTCACGGGTTATATCTCTCCAACTGCCNAAAACAAGACCGTAAATTACATTGCCAGTTACGTTAGAGATATAGCAAGTTTAAGAGGAAGAAACCCTGATATTGCAGAGAAATTCGTCACTCAGNCTCTGACTCTCCCAGCAAGGGACGCCCTCAAAGCTGAAATCATAGATGTGCTTGCTGACAACAAACAACAGCTACTGGAAAAGGTTGATGGAATGGTGGTTAAAACGGACATCGGTGAGGTAACACTTAATTTTACATCTTACTCGATAGTTGAAGTTAGGAAACCTGTACAGGCGAGCTTTTATGAGGTCATCTCCAGCCCTGTTCTTGCCTCAATCCTTCTCATTCTGGGAATATACCTACTAATTTTTGGATTAACATCTCCCGGTGTTCTTCCTGAAACTGTCGGAGTAATATGTTTGATTCTCGCTCTGGCAGGACTCGGTGTTTTTGAGATAAATTACCTTGGAATAGCCCTTATTCTCCTTGCGGTTGTGTTTCTGATTGCAGAAATTTATACTCCCACCTATGGTATCCTTGGAGCAGCCTCAATAATATGCATGGCTCTTGGTCTGTTAATTCTTATTAAGGAGCCACTTATGCCATCTGCATTCTACGACACATTCCAGAAATTTGTTGTCGGACTGAGTGCAGG
Organism: Archaeoglobus sp. JdFR-41; assembly: GCA_002010285.1. Taxonomy (GTDB): domain Archaea; phylum Halobacteriota; class Archaeoglobi; order Archaeoglobales; family Archaeoglobaceae; genus JdFR-41. The sequence goes on from MTNC01000009.1 coordinate 2,783, forward strand.
ATTTGCAACAATAATGACAATTGCAATAATAAAAGTTGCCCAAATAAGAAAAAAGAGGAGTCCTGTTGGTGAGGTTGTAGGACTTGAGGGAGAAGTTGTCGATTTTACAGGCGGAAAGGGATTTGCAAAGGTAAGAGGAGAAATCTGGAGTATCGAAAGCGATGACGATCTCAAAAAAGGTGACANAATTGTTGTTGTGGAGAGGGAGGGGCTCAAGTTGAAGGTCAGGAAAAAATAGGTGATTGCGTGTCTATTGAAGATGAGTTGAAGATAGAGACCATCAAATGGCTTGAGNGTATAAAAGATAAATTAAAAAAAGTAAATTCATCAGATAAATATTTTATGGATAACATAAAAGCTTACATCAGCGATACAGAATACTTCCTTAAAAAGGGAGACCTTATACGGGCTTTTGAATGTGTTGTCTGGGCATGGGCATGGATGGAAATTGGAATTGAGATCGGAAAGATCTATGATAAATGAATTTTATGTTCAGGATAAATAACTCAAAGATGTACAACATCGAATCCCATGTTTCTCAGTATTCTCCCAATGTTTCTTTTTTCATCGCTTCCACAGTGTGCTACCACTCTCCCCTGTGAATACGCAGATATTATTTCGTAAGCTGCCTTAACATCCTTCATATCGTCAACCTCTACAAATACAGCTCCCAGACTTTCTGCAGTGTCCTCATCTTTAGAGTCAGTGAGGTAGACCCTCATGTCAAGTAGTGAGTGCTTTCTTGGAGTTCTGAATACTTCCTCGTCTANTGCCTGAATAGAGTCAAGACATCCCATCCAGTATACCACTACCCCTTCCCCGAACATTTCTCTGTATCTGGAATATTGTTTTCTCTCGTAAATTTCATGCGTTCTGGGATCCCCAAAAAGTGCTTTGCTCTCTATCCACCTGATTTTACGTCCGTTGAATTCAACCGGTTCCTCAAAATAAAAGTCTGGGGTTTTTCTAAAAANCCCTCTCAGTTCCCTCTCTGTTTTGAAATCAACACCCATTTTTTCGAGTTCTTCTTTCATAGCATTCTCTCCCAGTTTGCCTCTGGACTGCTGAAGCTTCGCAGCAAGAGGTGAATAGACGTAGTCATGCAATACTGCGTTTTTAATTAATTCTGAGAGTTTTTCATCCTGCACATCATCTGGATTGCTCAGTGACCTGTTTATAGTCNTAACTGAGAACCCCAGACCCTTCAACAGCAATCTAACCTTCATAACTGGTGGTAGCGTTAACCAACGAGGAAAGTTCCTATGTTTTTCCCAGTGATCAACTATCTCCTCGGTTTTTTCAGCAAAAATGTGATATTTTCTTTTCACATTTTCAACTTTCTTCTGCTGGAGAATGCAGTGCAGTACTCCTCTTGGATAGGGGAGCCTATTTATGTCTCTCAGAGTTTTCAACTCTCTTCTTATCTGTANGAACTNATCGTAACTAAGTCTCATTCCTCCACCTGTCCTGTGATCCCCCTAATATCTCCCGGATAGTTACAAAGACTTTTATTTTCTATTACTGAGTCCTATCGCTTCTTAGTGAATTTGGACTCTGAAGACAATGCTCTGAGTGAGTAAACAAATAAAACTCTTACTCTTCCCTTTCTCAATCCAGCGTAACTCGTGCTCATCTTGACATTGAACTTTGCCACTTTTTTCAGTCTCGAGATAAATTTTCGAGCCTCATTTACATCGCTGAAGTATATGTCGGGGCCATTCTTTCCTTCCTGTAGTTCAGAACTGAATCTGGATGCAATTTTTTTTGCAATTTCGAGTTCCCTATCTCCAAACCCTCTCAACTGAATCTTGCAAGGATGGGAGAGCACAGTTAATTTTGTGGTTTTACGGTTTTTTATGATTTGGATTGACTGCTCCTTTATCCTTTGAAAACAAGTTTCTTCGCCCTAAAAGATATTTTTAAGCTAACAAAACCTTTTCAAGATATAATTTGTCAATTTAATGCAATATTTATGATCAAATCATAAGACTTTTAATTTTGATATATGTTGAATCTACCATTCTTAAAAATTAGCAGGTGATGCTGATATGAGGACTCTACGGGTTCTTAGATTCTCATTCATTCTGGTTGGTTTTATACTGACGTTTACAACTGCACAGGCTGTACAGGCTGCACAGATTGCTGAGAAGGTGGTGTTTATAGAGGTAGATTGCTACTCTCAGAAGGACGTTTCCAGCCTTATGCCTTTGCTGAAAGAGGCTGAGGATAAAGGTTATAGGCTTGCAGTATTCATAACACCTTCTTTAGCAGAAAAAAACAGTCAGCTCGTTGAGTATCTTCTTTCCCGTGGACACACAGTTGGAGTTCTGGGAGAGTTTGATATTACCAGTTTGATATACGAAGAACAATTGAGCTACCTTCGTAAAGCGTTCTTTACTCTGAGAAAAATAGCAGGTAAATCGCATAAAATAGTCGACTTCAAGCCTTACAAATACAAATTCAACAATGACACACTCAGAGCTCTCCAAGCCATTCACGCAAGGAGTATTAGCGGGACCTTTAAGTACAACGACTCGTATTGCAAATGCTGGTATGCAAAAAGTGTTGGAGAGATAACATTCCCTTATCCAATAAACATGAATCTCATGGCAGTTCCGGTCTCCAAACTGGGTGAGAAATTGCTTGATACTTCCAACCCCAACTTATTTGACGATGCCAAAGTTAAAATTCAAGAAGATTCGCCTGATCCTGTAATTATCGGACTCAGCCCATCTAAAGTTGACCTTAAGGAATTCAGCAATTTCCTGGATTATTTGAAGGAGAATGGGGTTAAAATTAAACAGGTATTCGCACAGGATGCTTGGATATCGTATCTGAACATCACAGTACCATTGATTGCATCACCCCACGATGAGATTTCTGTAAAAATAGATTACACTTCAACAAAGTACTGTCCAAAGTACAGGTTCAAAATATATGGCAGGTATGAGTGCACCAACCAGTGGTACTGCGATCTTCTTAATGCTGGATCAAAGAGTGCATGTATCCAGATGTGTTCTTCACTACATCCAAGTTTTACAGTGATCTGCCCAAGTATCTGTGAATTGGTAATCAANTCTGAAGCATATCGCTGGCAGGAGTTAAAAGGAGCTGGAGATCCAGACATGTGTCAATATGTCTACACAGGAGATCACTCCTTCACAACTAACATAACAATCCCCTCTCCACCCCTAATTGGAGGAGATAAGTTCAGAATAAGAGTTGTAGCACAGGCGTCCCACGGAACCTGCGATATCACCGACCCGGGCTGGCCCACCATTGATACTTACATGGCCATGGATGAGGAAGTTATAACCATTTCAAGGTACTTTAAGCCCCTCATAGATGAGGACGGAAANCCAATGGTAAATGGAAAGCCTACTGAAAAGATAGACGTTGCATTTTTGCAGGATGGAACTTTCAGTGAAGAAATTTTTATAGATATATCCAGAAATTTGATCAGAAAAGGATACGAATCGAACAGCAGTACATTAGATACGTATCCACTTAACGAGAATCTGGATAAGTTCAATTTCTATTATTCAACACTGCCAGTTCAAGTATCATACAGGTTAGAAGAAAGTGAACGGTACTGCTGGCCGGAATTTACAATCCCCAATGCCCTACAGGATAGTTTCATTGATGTTTTCGTAGTACTTCACGTCTGCCCATCCTACTGCAATTACTACTGTAGAGACTACTCAATGTACAATCCCAACGCGTTCTCCACTGAATTCTTTGAGGAGAACGTATTCGTGCACGAAAGNGGTCATGCTATTTTTGGACTGGCTGACGAGTATGCTGACTCAGACTGTCCTTCCAGTACCTACTACTTCGAACCCCAACCTTACCCGAACATCTGGGACACAATAGAGGAATGTGAGAATTTTGCAACGCAGCATGGTATACCAACCTCGACCTGTGCCGAATTTTACGTCTGTAATAGTGGAATATGTTCCATACCCNGGCTAAAACCCAAATCATGGTGTGGGCCGTGGTATAAAATAAACGAAGGCCCCTCAATAATGGATTCAAACGAGGGCAGGTGGAGNACTGCCGCCAGAGTAAGAGTTTCTAAGATCCTTGAAAATGTAGAAAAGTGGGAGAAGAACCACGGTTTTGGAGTTCGGGGATATGGAAAAGCAGCCAAGTCAATTGTTCTGGAGTTGAACATTAACAACGGTACCTTCACCTTACTCAGCACCAGGATTGTAGACACTCCGCCCAGAAATCTTCCACAGCCAGCTTTCTACAACCTGACACTCTACTCACCAGATGGAAGAGAGATAATCACAATCCCGTTCGCGGATCCACGAATAAAACTCTACCAGAATGGTAGCAGTAATTTTAAGGATAACGTTAACTTTACTCTGGTTGTACCCTATTATTACAACATCAATTACGCTCAAATAATAAACAAAACAGGAGCGGTTCTTCAGGTAATTGATCTTTCGGAATACACCACATCTTTTATTAATGGAACTATTACTGATCCTACCGGAGTGGCAGTGGAGGCACTGGTACAGCTCTCGGGTACAGAAACTGTAAGCGCTTACACGGATGAAAACGGGTCTTTTGCAATTAATGGACTGGAACCTGGAAGTTACACCATCAATGTACTCCCAGATCCTCTTAGCAATCTTCTACCCTACTCAACAACGTTCACTATACAAAGGGGTGAAGCAAGAACTTTCCAGATTCAGCTCCAGCAGGCCGGAAGTATCAAAGGTAAGGTGGTTGATGTTTATGGAAATCCGGTGGAAGATGTTCACTTTCACCTTGGCGGATACGAGCCTCCCATGTATGCCACTAACGAGAGTGGTATCTTCATCATACCTTACCTCTACGGTGGAAGTTACACCGTTTATATGGTTGAGGGTTACGGAGCCTGGTTTGAAGACGGAGGAAACTACATTGGCTACGGATATTCAATGTCTGTGGATGTTCTCCAAGGTGAAACAAGCAGAATAAAAATAGTTAAAATTGATGGAACAGATTACGAGTCTTTCTTCACTGATTCTGGAGAAATTACAGTCATCGTTGAACACGGATACCTTCCTGAGACTCCATTTATAGCAGATTTTTCGGATGTTCCTCATCCTCCTGAAGAATTTCCGTATCCGATTAATTTCCGGATTTCTGGCCTTACCCCCGGTCAGAAAGTTAATGTCACTCTGATACTTCCTGAGAACGTCTCTTCTGACACGGAATACTGGAAATACGGTCCAACTTCGAATAACCAGCGTTCTCACTGGTATCAGATTCCGCTGCTCAGCAATGATGGTGACAGGATTATAATGATTCAACTCCAAGATGGAGGTATTGGAGACGACGATACACAGGCTAATGGTGAAATCTTATTCTCTTTACCGGACTCCTATGAACTCGATGATACTATGAACAACGCTACCACCATATCCATAGGAGTACCACAGCATCACAATTTCCACAGACCTGGTGACGAAGACTGGATAAGGTTTTACGCAGTGGCAGGAAAGACGTACAATATATCCACATTCAACCTGGGAGAGAACAGCGATACATACATCTACCTGTATGACAGTGAAGGAAATCTAATCGCATACAACGACGATTTCATTGGGGTGGCATCCAGAATTGAGTGGACGTGTCAGGAGTCGGGATACTATTACGTTAAGGTGAGACATTACAACAGCGCAATCTATGGTTCTGGTACTGAATACTGGATAGAAATAGACGGTTATTCCCCAGTTCGAGTTTCTATTGAGGCACCGGAGATTGCATTTCTTAATCAAACGTTTGATACAAGAGTTGTGGTGGATACAGTTACAAATCTTGCTGGTTTTCAACTCTTTGTGACCTACGACCCTTCAGTTCTGGAGTACGAGGGTTACACTCTCGGAGATAGAACCTCAAACTTCACGATAAACTACGACATCCCGTCAACAGGGATGGTTGAGATTTCTGCACTAACCTTTTCTCCGGTTACCGACTCTGTTACAGGAACAGATGTTGAGATTCTCAAAATTAGATTCAGAGCCGTATCAGAGGGTACAACCTCGGTAGGGTTTGGTGAAAGAAGTCAGCTCAAAAAGTATGATACCTCATTGAATCAGATCGTGAACGTCCAAGGAGTTTCCTTTGAAAGTGCCTCTTTAACCGTAACAGCCTCATTTCCAGGAGACCTTGATGGAGATGGAGATGTTGACTTCAACGATCTCATAGCTGAGCTTAATCTTATCCTTACTGGTAACTACAATTCAGCTGGAGATGTGGATGGAGATGGTGACATAGATTTCAACGACCTTATTAGAGTTCTTAACACAATTTTAACTAACAATTAAAAAGCGATTAAAATTAATTAAATTTTTTAAATTTAATTTTCCAGTCTAATCTTCATCTAACCCTTAGCTACGCCGAGGGGGAGGAGTCTCGCAACAAGTTTCGAGATGCCAGCCCTGTGCACAACTTCAACAACGTCATCACTGAGCTTGTAAGCTTCAGGCGCTTCTTCAGCAAGTAAAGCTCCGTGTGTTGCTCTCACATAAATCCCTTTCCTTTCCAGATTCTGCTT
>MTNC01000078.1 GCA_002010285.1 Archaeoglobus sp. JdFR-41
TTTTTTCTATTTAATTGACAGCTAAATTATATAAAAGTAGGTAATTCATGTATAAGTAAATTTCGAAAGAGATATGTAATACATAATGAATAAACATCACAATGAAAAATGAGAGTAAGAAGGAGGTTTTGAGGGGTCTGGCTGACTCGATAGAGAATGGCGATGTGGAGAACGCTGTTAAACTTGCTAAAGAAGCAATTAACACAGGTATAAAGACATCAGAAATCATTGAATGGTTGACAAATGGTATGGACAAAGTTTCTGAAAAATATGAGAAGGGAGAGTATTTTCTACCTAACTTGCTGCTCGCAGCTGATGCCTTTTATGCTGTCTTAGACCTGATCAAACCAGCTGCCCCTCCATCCGAAAAAGCTGGGAAGGTTGTAATAGGTGTTGTGGAGGGCGACATTCATGATATAGGAAAGAATCTGGTAAAACTTCAACTGGTGACCAGAGGTTTTGATGTTATTGATCTCGGAAAAGACGTCCCACTGGAGAAGTTTGTTAAAGTGGCAAAGGAGGAAAAAGCTGACATAGTTGCCATGTCAACACTCATGTCCACCACAATGTCAGGAATGGAAGCTGTTATCGAACGTTTGAAAGAAGAAGGAATAAGAGATTGCGTGAAAGTTATAGTTGGTGGCGCGCCTGTAAGCGAAGAATTTGCAAGGAAAATCGGGGCTGATGCGTACAGATCCAATGCAACCGAGGGAGCGGAGTGGTGTGTAGAGGCTGTAAAGACTCTCCCACCATCTGAGGAGAGGTGGTCGCGGTCATTCATTGAATCGAGCGCAGTTGAATACCGCAGAGAGATTGCCAGAAGACCTCCCGAGGTTGAGGTTGATATAGGTCGTGTTACCGCTGAGCGGATAATAGAAGAAGTGGAGAGGGGAATCTCACCAAAGAAGCCCGAAACAATGTCACATATGGAAAGAGTGATCTCAGCTGTTGGAGACATGAAAGTTGACAGATTACCCGTGTACCCAGTTGTGAGTGGTGCGTTGAGGAAGTTTCTTCCCTGCTCTTACAGAGATTTTTGTTCGGATCCAGATAAATACGCAAAAGCGGTGACTTTGGCTGCAAAATACCTGGACTTCGATCTTGTAGTTGGCCTGTGGGATCTCAGTGTCACAGCTGCAGATCTTGGAGCTGGTTTGAGATTCCCAGAGGAGAGTACCCCCTTCACGGAGGAAAGACTTGAAGATTACGAGAAAATTGAGGTTCCAGAGGTTAAACCAGGTACACGTGCATATGCACTAATTGAGGCGAGCAAAAAAGCGAGAGAAAGACTGAAAGACGATCTCATACCGTTTGTGGGATTCCACGAAGGGCCATTGCTAACTCTCACGCAATTGATGGGAACAGAGAGAGTGCTGGAAGATATCAGAACAAATCCCAGAGTTGTTCACAGAGCTCTGGAAAGGGTAACGGAGTACTGTTGTGAAGTGACGAGAAAATTTTTCGAAGAAGATGCGTGTGATCTGCTCTGCGTGGATTACCTCTGGTCAAATGATGTGATAATCGATGCAGAAACTTACTGGGAGTTTGAAGGAAAGTATGTTGTAAACAGACATTTATCTGTATTCAGAGAATTTGGACAACCCCTGCTGATACACAACTGCTCTGATGTGCCTCACTACGACATCCAGGTGGGTAAATTTGGTGCTCTTGGATTCAGTTACTGCTACTACCCTCACAAAAGAGAGAGAGGCTCCAAAAATTACGCTGATTTAATACCTGAATGGGCAGACTCATGTATTTTCGTGGGGGAGATCATGCCCAATAAGTTTCTTGATAATTCAGAGGANGGTCTTGCAAGAATCGAGAGGGAGACGAGGGAACTCATGGAAGGTGTTTTAAACGCTTTGAAGGAAAGTGGGCATCAGTCCCGGTACATCTTGGCAACAGGATGCGAGACCCCTCCAAACGGACCTCTGGATACGGTCAAGAAGATGATTGATGTTGTTAAGGAAGTTGGGCCGGAAATGCAAAAGAGAATTATCGGATAGCTTACTTGTGAGATGTTCTCGGAATTGAATCCAGGACTTCTGCAGGAACTACAGCGGAGCGGAGAAGTCGACTCCGATTCGCTCATGATGGATATGGAGAGAGTAGCTTGTTATGTAGCGTCCATTTTGAAGAGGTCTTTTGGACCCAGAGGAAAACTGAAACTGGTGGTCAGCCCTTCAGGAGATGTCTACCTGACAAGGAAAGGGAAAAAAATAATTGAGGAGTGCAACTTCGTTCATCCTGTATCAGTAGTGCTGAAAGGATTAGCTAAAGCGCTTGACAAAGAGTGTAGAGATGGAGTAAAGACAGCAATCATAGTTTGCTGCAAACTCATTGAGAACGGTGTAAAACTTATCAGGAATGGAATACATCCAAAAACTGTAATAAGTGGTTATCAGCAAGCTCTGAGAAAATCCTATGAGATACTCGAGTATGTGTCGAGAATGGTAACAGAGGATACAGATACTCAGCTTGTTAAGGTCGCAATCAGTGAGCTTAAAAACGGAGAAATAGATGAACAAAAAGCACTTGAACTCTCCAAACAGGTAGTAAGGAATGTCGAGAAGATTCTATTTAAAAATAAATCACTGATGATAAACGAGCTTGATCTCAACAAAATAAGAACTGTGAAGGTGCGAGGATGTGGCGGTGTAGAGTTTGTCGACGGGCTTCTGATAAATGAGAGGCCAGCTCGTATAGACTGTCCCAAGCTGGTCAAAAACTCTTTTGTGGCGATACTGAATTCANAGCTCAACGTTAAAACATCTCGATCGAATTTGAGAGAGTATCTGGGAAAGTACCCGTTTATCGTAGATTCAGAATTTACTGAAAAGCACAGAAACTGGCGGAGAGATAAACTGTATAGATTGTACAGAAAGATTATCGAAACTGGTGCAAACACAATCGTTTGCGGAGGGGATGTTGACCCCTATCTGGAGTTCCTGCTAACGAAGAAGAACGTGTATGTGCTTAAAAAAGTAAAAAAGAAAGATCTCGAACTGATATCTCAGGTTACCGGATCTAAAATAACTGTAATTGATGACTTAAAGCCTGAATCCCTCGGATTTGCAGAGGAGACAAGAATGGTTAGGATAGGTGACGAGTACATGACTCACTTCAGGGGATGCAAGCATGAAACCACAACCCTCCTTATAAAAAGTCCTTCAGGCAAGGTTGTGGATAGAATAGAAGAGATTGTTAACAACGCAATAAATGCCGTGGGCTACACATCAATCTATAAAAAGGTCATTCCAGGTGGAGGAGCAGTTGAAGCCGAGATCGTTCTGGCTTTGAAAGAGTATGCAAGTACACTCAGTGGAAGGATCAGTTTAGCCGTTGATGCGGCAGGAGATTCTTTAAAAGAAGTACCCAAAACACTTGCCGAGAATTCAGGAAGCGATCCATTAGAACTTCTCTCCGGTTTAATGGGTGCACATAAGAGAGGNAAAATCCATGCACACATCAATGCAAAAGGGAAACTACAGATAGACGAAAATGGTATGTTTGAACCCCTCGAACCATTTTATGTGAAAAGNAAGGTTTTAATTTCTGCATTTGAGGCAGCATGCCTGGTCTTGGGTGTGGATGCATTGCTGTTGATGAAGTAGCGTTTTAACAAAAACTTTCATCTAATCAACCCCAACAAGAATTGTACCCAGAGAACCGTCATCAGTAGGTATGTTTAGCAGTTTTTTCAGGTAAAGATCTGTGGGGGTGGATGGGCTTGCAGCAACTGCACCGTATCTGGAAAGTTCTGGAAGCTCCAGTGGCAGTATCTGGACAGTAAATCCTTCATTCAATTCTCTGTTCTCCCTTTTTGCCTTAAGATGTCGAACCTTATTTCTGAAGAGAACTATGTTGCCCATTACAATGTCTCCCTTAGCCCTCAATTCCTCCAGTTCTTTTTTGTCGTAGATGTCCCTTCCCACAACTTCTCCTGCATAGAGGATTCTGAGAAGATCTTTTCTGGGCCATTTGAATTCAAGGGTTGTGGCACAGACAAAGACGTATCTCTTTTTCATAACCTCTCTCATGCCGATATTCTGACCTCTCCCCATTCCCATCAACATTCTCTTTTCTGCCTCTTTTTCAAGCCTTTCAACTTGTTCTCTTTCTTCGCCGGTAAGCAGAGCTACCGAGATTATCCCTCTCATGTTTATCAGCAATTTTACGAATTCCTCAATCCTCTCGATCATTTCGATCTCCTNTTAATGAAACGAGCACCGAGATCTGCNANGAAAAACTGCTCTACCAAGAATCTGCTTAAAATCCAGAACACCTTCCGGACATGCTTTCTGACACCTCTGGCAGGAAATGCCACTGCAAAAAGCAGTGTTAATTGAAACTCCCCAGGTATTGTCCATGCTGATAACCCTTAAAGCACCTCCAAAACATTCTACCTCACACCTTTTGCATCCATTGCAACCATCAATCTCTGAAACAATTTCCAGTCCCACGTCTTCAATAACTCTCAGCCCTTTCTTACCTATAAAACCCACGTCTCTTTCATACAATTTACGAACCTCAGTTTTTCTATGCATTGATTTTTGTAATGATGTTTTAAGCCCATATCTCCTCAACCAGGAATCATAGACGTTAAGCGGCATTCCCTGCATCCAGTACGCAAGTTCGAGGAGATAAACTCGTTCAAAAGTTCTTGAAACAGAGAATGTTACGTGTGTTGCTCTCAATTCATCAACTATCCTCTGAAGTCTGTCAATCAGTTCTGGAGTGGTCACGAGATCGCGAGCCATAGCCAAAGAGGTATTTCCCATCTGATAGATTCTGTTTACACAGCCTGGAACCATCCCTGCTCTCTGTGCTTTGAGAGCATCAATGTAGAATCCAGAAGCTCCAGCCATATACATGGTAGTGATTTCTTGAAGTGAGATNCCTGCCTCCTCAGCCAGAGTGATGTGTCCAGCCCTAACAGCACCTATAGCCTTACCAACTTCAATTAGATCTTCTTCGGTTAGGTAAAGTCCATCTTGGAGATGTACTTTTCTATCAGGAGTATTAATTCGTGGAGGAGTTACAATACCACTTACCATCCCTTCAGTCAGGATGGCCACAACTCCTGTTCCTGTTATACCCCTTGCTTTACCGTGCATTGGTCCTTTNTTCAATAAAGTACCGGATTTTGGATCTACAATGTCTCCTGGTTGTGAAATCAGTTTGTCGTCCAGAATATAGCACCTCCAACCTCCATCTTCGCCTGATACATCAGATACTGCTCCACAGGAAGCAAGCATACCCTTCTCTATATGCTGGCCTTCGATAGCAGAACCGGCAGNTGCTGATCCTGTGTAAATCGTATCACCAACCTTCAACGCCATCTCAGCGTTTGTGCCGTAATCAGTAGCCAGAGCAATTTCTCTATCCTCTAAAAAACCTCCTCTGATCATCATAGCCAGAGCATCTGCACCAACTTCGTGTTTAATTGCAGGGGGTATCAAAACCTCTGCACTCGATTTAACAGTCAGACCCAGTTTCCAGGCTTCGACAATAGTTGCATCCCGTTTTGGAGGAATAATACCTTCCCTCTCAAGTTTATGTTTTCCCGACCATGCAAGATCTCTTATCTCAATATTCTGGAAAATTGAGAGCTGACAGGGATTACCGCACACAGCAATTCTCACAACCCGGTTCAGATCAATGTCAAGCAATTTCAGCATTCTGTTTACAGCCGTTATAACCATTGAATGTGCAACATCTCTCCCAGCCTCAACTGCAAAGTGAAGATGATCCATAATATTTATACCTGGCAGAGGATGGTGCTCAGTTACGACAGTGGAAACAACCTTGCATTTCTCAAGATCTACAGCCTGAACTCTAAACCCGCTNGTTCCCAAATCGAGAGCAATGCCAAACTCCGTCATGTTTAAAACCTCATCTTTCCGCTTTCAAATCATCTGTCTGGTGGCTTAATTTAACGATTTAAGATATATAATTTAGTTTCCTTGACTTAGGTCGCTTGTNAAATAAAAAACAAAAATCAGCTACTTTTGAAGTGAAAACTCACTCTTCACCATAAACAGATTCATAGACGAGTTCAATTATGTCCTTTACCTCTATCCTGTCATCGAGTTTTTCTGTTTTAACTCCATCTTCCAGCATTATCATACAGAACGGGCATGCAACAGCAAGTACGTCAGCTCCGGTTTCGGCAGCCTCTCTTGCCCTTATATTGTTTGGTCTATCCTCACCCGTGTATTCCCTGACAAGATTTCCTCCTCCAGCTCCACAGCAAAAGCTCCTGTTTCTGTTTCTTGGCATTTCAACTATTTCCAAACCCGGAATAGCTTTCAAAATCTCTCTTGGGAGCTCGTAAACCCCGTTATACCTCCCGAGATAACACGGGTCATGGTATGTAACTTTTCTATTAACAGGATTTCGAAGTTGAAGTTTTCCACTTTTTATGGCCTCGTAGATTATATCAAGGATAAATTTGACTTCGTAACCATCATACTCGTTTTTGAAGGTATTATAGCAGTGCGGTGAGGTTGCAATGAGCTTTTTAACACCATATTTTTCAAAGGTTTGAATGTTCTCCTCCTGCAATAGCTGAAACAGACCCTCCTCACCAACCCTTCGAACATCATTTCCGCAACAACCCTCTTCTCTACCCAGTACAGCATAATCGACTCCGATGTCATTCAGAANTCTAGCAAGTTTCTTGCTTACCTGAATATTTCTATTATCAAAGCTGTGTGCACAACCCACAAACCAGAGCCAGCTAAATTCTGGTTTTTCCTTTACTGTTGGGACTTCAACTTCTGACTTCTTAATCCACTGATCCCTCTTGAACTTTGCCTCGCCCCACGGATTTTTCTGTTTCTGAATGTTTGTCAGAAGGTCTCTGATATCAGGTGGAGCCTCTCCACTCTCAATTATACCTCTTCTCATCTCGATTATAAGTTCCATCTGCTCTATGTAGACCGGGCACATTTCCATACAGGCTCTGCAAGTCGTACACGCCCAGATGGCATCCATATCGAGAACTGTATCGAGCAANAGAATCTCCTCAGCTTCCTGAACCTCACCTCCGTTTGTTGCAGTCTCAGGCTCCTCCTCAGAAATTCCTTCATAGGGCTTCGCCATGCTGAGTCTCCCCGAGGCNATCTCGTCAATCAGTCTGATGTTCTGTATAAGGAACATCGGTGAAAGAGACGTTCTGGAATTAAACGCTGGACAGTTATCCTGACATCTTCCACACCTCATACATGCAAGACTTGCCAGAAGATCGCGCCTTGTCAGATCCTTTCTGGTGACAAGACCCATGTATTCTTCGCTTTCAGGAGCGGGTCTCATCACTCCTGGAGGTCTTTCAGTCCTTGTAAGAATGCTGAGAGGTGCTACCAAGACATGCAGAAGCTTTGTGTATGGAATCAGAGCGAAAAATGCAAGTATAAGAATGGCATGCAGGAACCAGAGAACAGTGGACACCGGTGTATCGTTCAGAGGNGTGAATCTCACGAACTCCTTCAGGGCAATTCCAAAAATGGCTGCAAAGAAAAGAACNAGNAGTGCAAGATCATCATCTTTTGCATTGTCGTATTTTCGGCTAAATCTCGATGGTTTAAGGACGTATCTGTTTACAACCATTACCAGCAGTCCTGCAAAGAAAAGAACTGCTGCAGCAGTCATCGAGTATTTGAAGTAGATGTAAGCATTCCTGAAAGCATCTGGAATTGCCATGAAAACCGTAAAGATGATGATATCCAGCAGCAGGATTATGAATCCCCAGAGAACAAGAAAATGCCCTACTCCCATTTTTCTCTCTCTTGCATACAATCTCAGAAAACCAAAACCATCTCGTAGTACGTATTGAACTCTTCTCTTGAGGTTATTCAGTCTCGGTTCAGCACCCCTGCTCCCTGAGTTGATGAAATCTATCTGTTTTTTAATTCCGACAGCAAAGATAAGTGCTGAAATTAAAAGGAGAACATAATAAGCGTATTCAAACATTTTTTATTCACCTCCGAAAATATTTNCCTCGGCATGAATCTCATTAATATCTTCAGTATGGCAACTCTGACAGTCCCCCTTGTGTATTTCAACAAGATTTACATGACAGTTCTCGCAAACAGCACTCTTTCCAGCAGGTATCGTTGGAATTTTAGCATCGCTTGGTGCAGAATGACAGAGCGCTGTAAATGGACTTTCCTGATGACACACAGAACAGTCGAGTTTGTGGATGGAATGTATCTCTCCATGACACTCACTGCAGTATTTCCCACCCTCTACATGACTCGTGTACAGAGAGGAGTGTGAGTGACAGGTATCGCACGAGTACTCGCTCTGCTCAGCATTGATTGGTATCAACAGTGCAAGACAGGAAATAACAAAAAGAAACACGAGCTTTTTCATCATTCAGACACCNCCCTCTTCATAAACTCATCTTCATATTTTTCGTGAATGTCTGCGGGATTGCCATGACACAATTCACAGCCTGCTGGCATGTGATTTTTAAGAAGCGATGTTTCATGGCATTTATAGCAATCAATCAGAGCCACACTTGTTGCGTTAACGTATTCGCGATATCCCAGCTTTTGGAAAAACGCTCTGTGCTCTTTAAGGATTTCATTTCCATGACACTCTTTGCAGTTTGTTTTCTGATGAGCCTCATATTTCCATGGCTCCTCGTGGCACTGACAGTCAAGAACCTTATTTTGCGGCATGTATTTTTCCTCAGGTGAAACTTCTCCGGAAATTTCTCCAGAAATGCACCCAAAAAGCAGTAAGGTTGAAATGAGTGCAATAACCATCAGCATCCTCATTGCAGACACCGGGCAATGAGTGAAGGTCCAAATATATTAAGATTTTGAAATTTGAGCAGGTCAAACTCAATCAGAATTGAAAAATAGTGAAATGGCTTTAAAGCTGGTCAGGACTCAGCTTTTTGAGCTTCTAATTTCTTGAGTTCTTCTTCTTTAAGAACTCTTCTCAGAATTTTGCCAACTGCTGACTTTGGAAGCTCATCCCTGAATTCAACGATCTTCGGAACCTTGTACGCTGCAAGCCTCTCTTTGCAAAACTCAATTATTTCTTTTTCAGTTACTTTACCTCTGTAATCTTCTTTCAGCACAACATATGCTTTAACAGTCTCACCCCTGTACGGATCTGGAACACCAACAACAGCAGCCTCAACAACTGCCGGATGCTCGTAAAGAACTTCCTCAACCTCCCT
>MTNC01000004.1 GCA_002010285.1 Archaeoglobus sp. JdFR-41
GAAGACTCAGTGTACTACTCTGCTCTTGATAAATGGCTGGGTGGAGAGGAGAAGTTCAGAGTGCCAGAGTGGGTAGTTTGGAGTCTTGTGGTACTGGGTGTNATCTCATTTTTTGCATTTTACAGAAGTTTTCTGCTCNAACGAGAACTGAACAAAAAACGAAAAGAGCTTGAAAAAGAGGTTTCAGAAAGGATGAAAATAGAACAGAAATATCAGGACCTCTGGGAAAACGCAAATGATTATCTCTACCTGCTCGATCTGGATGGAAACATACTCAAGGCAAACAGAGCAGCAAGAGAGGCATTTGGATATACAGAGGAGGAAATCAAAAAACTGAACATCAGAGACATAGTAGATGAGAAATACCTGCCGTTGGCTTTTGANAAAATTAGAGAGAAACTGAAAACTGGAGAACCTACGGAACCCTACGAAATTCTGTGTAGAGCAAAGGATGGAAGGGAAATATGGGTTGAAATCAGATCAGCACCGATTATTGAAGATGGTAAAATAGTCGGAGTTCAAGGGGTTGCAAGAGACATAACTGCAAGAAAACAGCTCGAAAAGAGACTCTCTGAAACAAATGAGCTTTTGAGACTTGCAAACAGGATACTGAGNCATGACCTTATAAATGCCCTGACTGCGGTGATAGGACTACTTGACGGATTTCAAGAGCTCAAAGATGAGAATCTGCTCAGTAAAATGAGGGACAGAATTGAACAAAGTATCAAAACGATAAAAAACATGAGAGAACTGGACACNGTAACCTCTGCCGAAAGACGTCTAAAACCGATGAAGATAAGAGAAGTTGTTGAAGAAATAGCCAAGAACTACACAATCGAAATAAAAATTCATGGAGACTGTNCAGTGCTGGCAGATGAAGTCCTCTACTCAGTCTTCGATAATCTGATCAGCAATGCGATAATTCACGGTAAAACGGGCAAAATAGATATTTTTGTAGAACCCAGAGACAAATACTGTGTGATAAAAGTCTCAGACTACGGAGTGGGCATTCCAGATGAAATAAAAGACGAGATATTTCAGGAAGGGAAGAGTTTTGGAAGCGGAGAACATACAGGTCTCGGTCTCTTTATAGTTAAGAAAGCAATTGAAAGATACGGTGGGACAATCCATGTTGAGGATAACGTCCCGCGAGGTGCTGTTTTTGTAATCAAGCTGAGGAGAGCCAATGAGTAATCTACATAATTGCAGCATTTATCATTTCATGTACAATTTTCTCAAGCTCTTCTCTGTTTTTCAATATAAGTTCATTTCCAGCTTTTTCAACGAACTCGGAAACTTTTAGTCTTCTCTCTATCTTTCTACTGCCAACCACAATCTCCACTTCCACGTATGGGAATTCATGCTCCATTTCAACTCTGGCGACTCCAGCTGGAGTTTCGTATGTGAAATTGTACTCAGCTTCCTCCTCAAGACTTATTCCCCCTATGCTAAGTGGCTTTTTCTCAGATATTTTTCGCCACTCTGAAGAGATTATCCGATCTATCTCAGCTATTAGAAAATCATCCATCTGAGCCATTTTTGTAATTCCCTCAATCCCCTTTTTCAGTTTATCAAAGAACCCCATAGCCGGAGACTGGCAGAAGTTGTTTTAAAAACTTTCTTTAAAATATTAATTACTTCTATCACTATCCTCCTCAAACTTTCTTATTGCTTTTTCAACCGCCGTTTTGTGAGCTCTTGCAGCCTTGTGTATTCCTCCTTCAATACCCCTGGACGCCATGCAGGGAAAAATCTGTGTGTAATAGCCTGCCTTTGTTGGGGCTTCATCAACGCTCAACCCCTTTATCCTTTCTGCAACAAAATATGTGGCACCACAAAAAGCTGCCCTCTTTACCTTTACATCTTCAATTCTACCGTTTTTTACCTTTACTTCGAGTTCAGGAGTTCCAAAGCGTTCAAAGAATTCAGAATACCTGGTATCATCCACTTTAGGAGTTGCACAGCAAATCTCTTCCCATATAACCCTTACACCCACCTTTTCGCCTTCCTGTNTGAGTTGGATGTATGATCCTGCCTCAGAACCGCCAGAAATTACAACAATACCAGCTCCAAGTCGTGGAGCAAGTTTGATAATTTCAAGGTTTATGTCGGGATGCTTGGCAAAAGATACAAGCAAATCAACCTTGAATTCCTTCGGAAACTGCAAAAACAGTGAGGGTTCTTCTATGAACTCAGGGAGATTGGCAGGAATCTCATGGACCTTTACTTCAAAATACCTTGAAAAGAGCTCTATGTCTTCTCTTCTTTTCCCCTCTCGTGTGACCACACCAACAATCATACTTCTCAACCACTTGATTTTTTAACTCATTTTTTAACTCAGCAACTNAACAATTCTGTTCTTAATTTTCTCGAAGGGTTCAGCATCACACATCTTGTAGGGTGGAACATTTTCTATATCCGCTCTGATAAAACATTCACTGAACGGTACAAACCCAAGAACTGGATATTCTATCCGATCGAGGAGTTTTTTAGCCATGTCTGACTCGATAAACTTGTTGACCACAACACCAATTTTCTCTATACCTATATCCCTTCCGAGTTTCTCGATCCTCTCGAGAGTTTCGATGGCTCTTGTTCCTGGCTCAACCACTGCAAGAAGTATATCAACTCCTCTTGCAGTCCCTCTCCCAAGATGCTCTATTCCAGCCTCCATATCCAAGATTAACACATCCCTCTTTTTGAAAATGGCATGCCTGAGTATGGCCCTCAAAAAAGCGTTTTCGGGACAGAAACAACCTTCACCACCTTTCTCTATCGTACCAAGAACGAGAACTCTCACCCCATCCTCATTGTAAACTGAGTAAGCTTCGAAAATATCATCCACTTTTGGATTGAGTCTGTACGTTCCCATAGGTCCAACAACCCTTTCTTCAATAATTTCATGCAACTCCGAGAGTGGCTTTGGTCTCTCTCTAATCCCGAGTGCCGAAGGCAAATTTATATCTGCATCACAGTCTATTGCTGTGACTTTATAACCCTCTCTTGCAAATAAATGGGCAAGCATGGCTGCAAGAGTTGTTTTTCCAACTCCTCCCTTTCCAGAGATTGCAATTTTCATTGATCACAATCAGGATAAAGGGTTAAAAGGTGTTACTCACTTCAATCAAATCTTGAGTCTTTATGGCAAAGTATTTCTGCAATCCATCTGATAGTCGCACTGTGGCAGGAAAGATAGTAACATACTCAAGAAATATTTTCATCCCTCTCACAAGAAACTGTAGAAACAGATGTGCATACTGTGGTTTCAGAAGTAATGAACCCAATCTCATGTCAATCGACGATGTAAGGTTGCTTCTCCAAAAAGGTAANCAGGCAAAGGAAGCTCTCTTCACTTTTGGAGAAAGACCGGATGAAGCTTATCCTGAGATAAAAAAAATGCTGCTATCGTATCAATTTTCAGATTTTGTTGAATATATCGAAACGATGAACAGACTTGCGATCCGGTATGGTCTCCTCCCTCATACAAATGCTGGAATACTNACCTTTTCCGAGTTGAAGAGACTTAAACCATTAAATGCAAGTATGGGTCTGATGCTTGAGCAGGCTGTTGAGCTCGACTGTCATTCCATGAGCCCGGGGAAGAAACCGGAAGTCAGAATCAAAATGATAAAGAATGCTGGCAGGCTGCAAATACCATTCACCACGGGCATTCTTGTTGGAATCGGTGAAACACCTCATGACAGAGAGTACTCGCTGGAGGTGATTGCCGATATTCACAAGAATTACGGACACATCCAAGAAGTTATAATTCAGAATTTCAGTCCCAAAAAAGGTACACCGATGGAGGGTCATCAGCCTCCATCAGCAGAGGATATGCTTAAAACTGTTAAAGCCGCAAGAAGAATTCTTCCAGAAGATGTTGCCATTCAAATACCACCAAATCTGATTAGAAATGCTTACATTGACATACTCCCCTTTCTAAAAGCAGGAGCAAATGATATTGGCGGAATCTCCACTGTAACTCATGACTACGTAAACCCGGAATCTCCATGGCCAGGAATAGAGGAGATAAGACACTCACTGAGAAACGAATTTGTACTCAGAGAAAGATTGCCAGTTTACCCTAAATTCGTAAAGCTTAAGTGGTATGGAGAATCGCTGGAAGCGTTGGTAGAGAAATACGCAAGTGATGATGGTTATGCTCGCACAAAATGAACTGAACGACCTGCTGGAATCAGTTGAAAGTTTGCTTCATAATCCGTACGAATTGATGAAGAGAGCTGACGAGCTCAGGAGAAAGTGCAATGGAGACATTGTAACGTTCGTGGTGAACAGAAATATAAATTTCACAGACATCTGCATTAATGACTGCAAGTTCTGCTCCTTCAGGAATAATAGGAGATACATCCTCTCTGTTAATGAAATAAAACAAAAGGTTGAAGAAGCTGTAGAGTTCGGCTGTACCGAGGTTTGTATCCAGGGAGGTTTGCTACCAGATGCTGATGTTGATTTTTATATTTCAATACTCGAAGCAGTGAGAGATGTGTCCAAAAACATACACATCCATGCCTTCTCACCCATGGAAGTGNTGCATGCATCTCGAAACAGCAAAATGCACTTTGAAGANGTTCTCAGAATATTAAAAAAGGAGGGTTTAAACTCAATGCCCGGAACTGCCGCAGAGATTCTGGATGATAATATAAGGGCAATAATCTGTCCAAAAAAGCTGAAAACAGAAGAATGGATTCAGATTATCAAAAAAGCTCATAAACTTGGAATACCGACCACAGCAACGATGATGTATGGACACACCGATAGCTGGAGTGACAGAATAAGACATTTGTTGATACTCAAAAAAATTCAGGNTGAAACCGGCGGATTTACAGAATTCATCCCTCTCCCATTCATGTGGAGAAATAATGAGCTTGGAAGACGATATAAGGGTAGTTCTGGTTTTGAAGACCTCCTTGTTATTGCCATAGCAAGAGTTCTTCTTTACCCTGAAATAAAGAATATTCAGGCCTCATGGGTCAAATTGGGACTTAAACTTGCCCAGGCAGCACTTTTTACTGGGGCAAATGATTTTGGCGGCACCCTTATGGAAGAGAACATCTCAAAATCAGCTGGGGCAACAAGCGGAGAGAAACTGACACCAGATGAAATAAGAGAGTTGATAATAGCTGCTGGGAGGATTCCTAAGCAGCGAGACACCCTTTATAACTTTCTTGAATAGATTTNAAATGATTTCCTGTCCTATCTTTGGATAACATTTTTAAAATATTTAATCAGCCACAAAATATGCACTGGCAGAGGAGAGACGAAANGAAGTGGTCAAAATTTAATTTTGGGCTGCCCTACAGAAGGGGTTTTGAAAGACTCCGAGAGGTGATTGAAAAAACAGATTACGATCCGACTGTTCTCTGGGTTTGGGGAACCATGCAGGCAAGAGCTGTCATTGAAGTTCTGAAAGCATGTGAAAGAGAATTTGGAGAAAAGGGACAGAAAGTTGTCTATGAATCTCTCAGAAAGGTTGGCAGGGAAGTTGCTGAGCAAATACTTGAAGATGTTGATTTTTCCGAATTAACTGACTTAAGAGAAGATGAAATTATGAGCTTTTTTGCCACAGTTGTAAACAGAGTCGCCTACGCCTCACTTGAGAAACCATGGATTGAGAGTTCAGAAAAGCTGGGATTCGATATAACATGGTGTCCCCACCAGGATGTTTATGCTCCGTTTGACTGCAGAGTACAGAGATACATTGTCCAAGGAATGATCGATGTTCTAAGGGAAAAATTCAAACGGGAGAGGGGACACGACCTAAAATTCAATATAGGATTTGAATCAACAATACCCGCAGGTGGTGAAGTCTGTAGATTTGTAATGGAGAAATCAGATGAAGAAGACAAGTGGGAGAAGTACACCGAAATTCTCAACAGAAAAGCTCTCGAAATGGCAAAAAAGAATAAAAAATGAATTTAAATTTAATCGTTCCGACTACCTTCTCGCCACAATTGCAACTGTGGCAACTGAATATGGGCCTCCGAGATTGTGAGCAAAACCAGCTTCTGCATCTTTTACCTGCAACCCCTCTGCCTTCCCGAGAACCTGCTTTGTCAGTTCTGCTATCATTCTTACACCTGAAGCCGCAATTGGGTGTCCGAATGATTTCAGACCGCCGTCGGGGTTGATCGGAAAATCTCCATCTATGGCTGTAACACCGTTTCTTATCAGGTCTGCTCCCTCTCCAGGCTTGCAGAGAAGCATATCCTGGTAGTTGATGAGTTCTGTAATCGTGAAGCAGTCGTGTACGATTCCAAAATCAAGCTGTTTTCGTGGATCTTCGATACCAGCCATCTTGTAAGCCATCTTCGCTGCCTTCACAGTTGCAGGGAAGCTCAAAAAGCTCTCTGAGGGACGATGCCATGGATGCATAGTTTCAACAGCCATTCCAATGGCTTTGATAACAGCGTAGTCATCTCCCACAATCTCTCTCGCAATCTCNGGNCGGGTCAGAACAACTGCTGCTGCTCCATCACTGACAGCACTGCAATCGAAAACACCAAGAGGATAGGCAACTATTGGAGCATTCAGAACTCTTTCAACAGTCGTCTCCTTTCTGAAGTGAGCTTTTGGATGTCGTGCACCGTTGTAGTGGTTCTTTACAGCAACAAGAGCAAGATCCTCTCTCGTCCAGCCCCATTCTTTGAAAGCTCTGTTAGCAGCCATGGCAAACATTCCAGGAGCGCTGACTACAGGCATTCCTATGCTGAATATACCCTCAATTGGTGGAATGCCTCTGCTACCAGCATCTGTCAGTTTTTCTACTCCAGCTGCTATTACAAGATCATACGCTCCGCTCGCAACAGCAAAAGCAGCATTGCGAACGTTGTCCATTCCAGTAGCACAGTAATTTTCAACCCTGGTAATCGGCTTTCCGAAAAACTTGATTGTGTCGCTGAAAACGTTTCCACTAATTCCGGTGNATGGATAAAACGTACCGCACCAAACCGCCTGGACGTCTTTCAGCTCAACGTTTGCATCATTTATCGCTTCATACGTTGCCTCAACAAGCAGATCCTCCTGATCCTTTTCCCAGTGATGCCCAAATCTTGTCACACCACAACCGATAATAGCAACCTCCTGCATTTTCACCACCTCATTTCAATTCATCTCGGAATTCGAGCTTTCCATCCGTAGTATCTAAAGTTGTTCTTTTCAAAGAGGAGCCTGAAAGTTCTCTCCACCTCCACATCACAGTCAATACCTTCAAAATTTCTGAGTGTGTCGGTGACCTCAAACAAAACTCTTCCACCACCCTCCATGTCAACTACCGCAACACAGTGAGGATGGATACCATCTCCGACGTAATTACCAGGCATCACCAGGTAGTCGATGGTGTAGGTGTATATTTTTCCTCTTTCGCCAAGTTTGACCTCTTCATAGTTGTCTTTTGATCCACATTCAATGCAGCATCTGCTCACTGGGTAACTGACTGTACCGCAGTTCTTGCATTTCATACCGTAGAAGCGGATGATAGATTTCTCATCTCTCCAGAATGTTGTTAGAGATGGTCTGTCAGGGGCATCTCTTACTCCAACAAACTTTCTGTTGTAGAGGTAATCACCGTAGCTGATGTCCTTTTTACTCTCCAGCATCCTGCCAAAGTTAGTTTCGATTCCATCTGAGATCTCTATCGCNAAAATATCCGCCCCCTCTCCATAACCCCCAAGCAATATTCTTCCGGGCTTTTCAAGCTGAGAAGCGAGGAGAAGGAGAGGATGCGCAGTTCCAGCAATACCAACACTTGAAAAGTAAAATTCTTCAGGTTTTGCTCCTACTGCTTTCAGCAATCCCTCATAACTCCTTGGATCAGGAGCCGATACAACTATTCGATCTATATCTNCCGGACTCAGTCCAAGCTTTGCGAAAAGGGGCATCGCTGCCTGCTGTACACCTGCTGCATAGCCATATCTGGCATCAACACGCATATCAAAGTCTCTCACACTATCGTCACCTGGTAGCATCCATGAACCTGGCAAAGGCTTAGAGGAGGTATTGTAACCAAGAATCTTCGCATTTCCTTCTTTNTCGACTGTAATCGCTACTGCTGCATCACCATAAAGCTGTTCATAGAGAGTGCCGGGTTTGACCGGTATGCAATCCGCTGCGACGACGAGCACCCTCTTGAATCTTCCTGAATCTACAAACTCATTTGCCGTCACAAGGGCGTCCGTTGAGGCTCTGAAAGTGTCGGTTATGTCCATGGTAAACACCTCACCCTTCAGGTCAAGAGCTGATGCCACAAAACTTGCACACTGTTTTATTCTGAAAGGAGGAGAAGTTGACGCAAATATTACAGCATCAAAGTTACCACCCAGATTTCTTGCTGCTTCTACAGCCATTGTAAGGCTGTCTTCATCCCAGTGAGCCACTGTCCTCTCTCCACCAAGAGATGGCATTCCTGTTTCCTTCGATATTTCGTCTCTTTTCAATCTCCAGACTGGCAGATACGTGGCACACTCACTTATCGAAGCCAGAAAAATCACCTCCTGAACTCATCTGTCCAGAATCAACACGATTTTATTTAAGNTTTACTTTGTTGTTGTTCAAGCAAATCGGCTTTCTTCCACATGGTTACTGCAATTGGAAGAAAATTACCAATTTAGTTGCAAATTTGAATTGCTTGAGCCGTCCGTAACAATAGGATTACCCAAGTGACATTTGACTCCAGAGATGGTCAAAAGAGAATAAAAAATAGAGTAAAACAGCCCACTGTATTTTTCCATAATCATCTGGTACATAAATCGCCACAGATAACGCTGG
>MTNC01000066.1 GCA_002010285.1 Archaeoglobus sp. JdFR-41
TCGAATGAAATTCCAAAAACAGTTTCAGGCTTGTTAGATTGAAACTGGAAATTCTTGATGAGCTTGGATATCTAAGTCCTTTTGAAATCCACTTCGCAGATGAAAGATCTTTGAGCATTACAGCAGATGTGCCACCCTTGTTGAGGTAGACTGAATATTTTGAAGTTTGCAAATAAAATAAAGTTTAAGGTTATTTATGTTTAAGGTTATTTATCCAATGTTATTCAATGTTGAATCTCAGAAGAGCAGCAATTCCGCCTAAACTCATCAATCTCTTCCCCGGTTCAAATTCAGTGCTCATGATAACTATTTTTCCGCCNGCAGCCTCAACTTCCTGCATGAAGCTGTCTATGTCCCATTTTTCCCTCTCTTCATTCAAAAATTCGTCTGCGATCAGTAAAACCTCTATTGCTCCGTAATTTTTAGCCTTCTCAACTTCTTCGATTCCATAGGCCACTTTCTGTCCTTTAGCAATCCCTTCGAGCAGTNTATCCATATACTCGGCCTCTTCAGCAAGTCTGATTTCACCAGTGATTCTGTCAATAACTCTTCTTTTCAGAACCTCAATGAAACCCCGGAGACCTATCGAAGAGGTGTCACACAGTATTGCCTTTTTTCCAACTTCAGGTTTCTTCTCTCTTAGAAAATCATAAAAATCCTTTTTTGTAAAACCTGGGCCAGCAATAACTAAGTATNTGAATTCAAGATTCTCGAGTTTTGACAAAACCTCACCGAAAAACTCTTTCCGTCCATCTCCACGTTCCTTCCCATAACCTGCTCTGACTTCAAATACCTCGTCCACCCCCCACTGTCTAAGAACCCCCACCACAGCCTCTCCTTCCTCAATTGTAGCTATCACAATTTCAGGTCTTTTTGATAATTCAACAGCCTCTTTTAATCTCTTTAACTGCTCCTCTTTCCATTTTTTGATAATGCTAATCTCCTTTCCAACACTTACATTTATCGTATGGTAACCGGATTCATCGATTCCAGTTATGATTTTTCCCGAGATTCGAAGTCTATTGGCAAAGCGGTGGAATTCTACCTTCTCAACTTCGATACCCAGTCTTACGATTATCATTTCTTTATCACTTCTTAACTTATCGTTGCTCTGGGTTGCTCTTCTCGTTGTTGCAAAAACAACATCACCTTTTTCAAGTATGAATTTTAGATGCCAGAGGTCATCAAGAGTTTCGGGAATTAGTTTTATCTCTCCTTCTTTTCCCTTGAGATTCTCTTCTACTATTTGCACGATTTCAGTTTAATACTGGCGTAGTTTTAAGTTTTCCCAAATATATGTCTATTCAAAAATTACGTCAAAAAATAAAAAATATAAAACTAAGAAATTAACTCGCAAGGATCAGGTTGAGAACACCAATCAGGTCATTAAAATCTACATCCGCATCGTTATCAATGTCTGCCGCACTGTGGTACTGGTGGGTTAGGATCAGGTTGAGAACACCAATCAGGTCATTAAAATCTACATCTCCATCTGAATCAAGATCACCCAGTTTTGCCAAAATAACCTGCACTGATACTCCTGAATAGGTCACTCCGGNGATGTTGATTAGCTGATCTGTAGAGAGATTGTATCTGCTCAGGTTACTGTTCTCGTTAAATTCAATGGAGGAAGTCCCATTGTTAATGGCTCTGAATTCTAAAATCAACAGCTCAATATCAGTACCACTGACCGAGTTATTTCTGGGATCCGGTACCATTGTTGCAATTCTAATCTCGCCAGGTGTTGACGCTTCTGAATAGCTTAGTACAAAGGATGACACATCACTTCCAAGCTGGTATCCTAGATATTCAAGTATTGAGGGGTTGTATGTAATTATCAGGTAAAATCCGGTGAGGTTAGTTACCTGATCCACCTCTACNATCGCCTGAAAATCATGGTTGATAGGTATTTGAGATGGAGCGTTGATATTTACATGAATCTCTGGTGTGGATGAAATAACCATTATCTGTCTGCTCGCTGAGGCCGTGAGNCCATCATCGTCTGTCACCGTCAAAGAAACAAAGTATATTCCGGATGACGCGTAGGTGTGCTGAACTACAGGGAAGGCTGTTGTTACCGAATTTCCATCACCAAACTCCCATTCGTAGCTAACAATTGTACCGTCTGGATCGTAACTTAAAGATGCATTGAAAGTTACTGCTTTGCCAGTTTCAGGGTAAGCCGGGGTGTAGTTAAATANGGCAACAGGTGGTGAAAGTTGAGCTTTAGGTATCGCTGTCACATACGCTTGAAATGTTATATTACATTCGCCGTACCCGAGTTTAAAGAATCCACCATCTCCCCAGTCGGCACCCCAGCTATTCTTTACTATCCAGTACTCTCCTGTGTCGTTATATCCTACAATTAAAATACCATGATTGGTATCGTAGACCTTGGCACACCGAAGAACGTCTCCTTCCCAGTAGGAATATGTGTCACTCCAGTACATCGATCCAATCACAGGGCCGTGGTCTATCAGTAATCTCTTTATAAGGGTTGGCGAGCCATTAAATATCCTTTCAAAACTCCTGATTTTTGTTCTCTCAGGATTACTGCAAACATTACATGTGAGATCCAGAGCTGCGTACGGGAAACAGGATTCATTAACTATTCCAGTTGAGGCGGCGTACTCCAGAGCAGATCTTGAATCTCCACCACCACAGCCACCCCCGCAGAAATAACAGCAGGAAACAAGTTCCTGTTCCGAGAGATCCAGATCTATGTTTGGATTGCTGTTGTCGATATTATACTTAGCTTCTATATCTCCGATTGCGGCAAAAGCCCAGCATGAACCACATGTCCCCTGATCCTTTGCTGGAGTAATATAATTCTGACCATTGAAATTCCTCCAGTCAAAAAATTGAGGAGGAGAAATCAGAAATTGTGTATATGCGTAAATTTTCGTGTTATGCTGCACAACATCCACTTGGTTGTATGTTGAAGCTGTCACGGAGTACAAACCCACAATCGCCATGAAACTACCTGAATATCCGTAAAGACGAATATCTTCTCCACTAAACCGTAACTTGAGCAGATGGTTACCTGTTTCGAGATAGGAAGTGTTTATAGCTATTGAAACAGTATTATCACTGAGGTCTCTCAGCTCTGAGTAAACAGCATAGAGTCCTGGTGTGGAAACATTGACCTCGACCTCAACTATGAGGAAATCATACTTACCATCAGAATCTGCATCGTATCCAAAATCATAAATATTTGACGTTAGCTGGGCTTGTGGGGTTGATTGAAGGACCTCAATAGTAAATCTGGAAAACTGAGGCAGGAATATAGGATAAATATTTTTGCTTACAGAATTTTCGCAGTTACATTTGAGTTTTTCACTTAGATTCATCAGACGAGGGACAGATCCAACTATTTTTGGATTTGAGNATGTGATGTCAACGTTCGTGGGTTTTTCAACACATACTGCGTATTTTACGAAAAATGGATCATTACCCTCTGAGAGAGTGATGGTATCCCATCCATGTTTTGAGCAGTAATTCCACTTCGTTCCACACTCACCAGAGTAAAATTTCCAGTCAACACAACTTGTATTATCTGGAAATACACAGAGTCCTCTTTCCCCTTCAGAATCTACTCTTTTTTCCCAGTTGTACCCCATTTCTTCGCAGTAAACTGCTGCTGGATTGGGTAGTCCAGAAACTGGTGTGACAAACACTATTAAAGCTACTATAATCAGCAGTCCCGGTTTCATCAAGCTTTCAAATTCTTCTCTCAACATTTTACCAATCTCTCCCACTCAGAACGTTTTCCCTGAAGTGTTCCCATTCCAGTTTTTTGAAACCATCTGATAGAATGCAGAAGGAGCATTCAGATGAGAATGAGCAATTTTTTCCGCTAATAAGCTTTCCACCGCTTTTTTCACAGTATGAGAAATTAACCCCACAGTTTCCATTAAGAAAATCCCATGCATCACATTTACTTCCATCTGGGAACGTGCATACACCATGCTGACCGTTATTTGATCCAACTATTGTATACTTGTACCCCATTTCTTCGCAGTAAACTGCTGCTGGATTAGCGATTTCATATTTTTCACCGCTTGCACTCTCAGTCGAATCACCTGGTCTGCTCACACATCCAGAGATTGTGAGCAGGAATACAAGCATTACCGGTAACGTTTCAATCTTCATGCGAAGTGTCATGGTTCATAAGGTTATATTTTTTCCGATGGCTTATTAATTAGCTTAAAAAAATTAAAAAAGTAAATTTAACCACCAGCCAGAATTATGTTCAGCACTCCGATAAGGTCGTCGAAGTTTATCAATCCGTTGAGGTCGATATCTGCATTGATGTCATAACTGCCTGTGAGAATCAGATTAAGCGTCGAGATGAGGTCATCGAAATTGACTGAAGAGTCTCCATTTAGATCTCCAGGTATGGCTATCACATCAGAGATCTGGTAATTAAGTAGGTCAGCCACCCACTGATATACAGGTACACCATATGTTGTTAGTGTGTAAAATTCTGGAGAAGCCAAGATTGTGTGGCTAAGACCGAGTGGCAGGTATCTGCAGAAGTTATCCGGATAGTTGGCTTTAATCTCGGAGGTTACGTTGAGCAGCACTTCTCTGAAATCATTGGGCTCGTAACCAAGGAACTGTGTGCCGATCACGTAGTCCTGCTGATTCTCGTAGAGGCAGTATAGGCTGTCATTGTTGAAGGTATCAAAGACGTACTGTACCACATAAAGTAATTCTCCATCCTTGACGTATTGAAGTGCAGGGGTGGGGAAGTTCTGGTAGTAGCCCCAAGTCACGTTGGTTGTCTCGTACATAAACTGTGGAATTACTTTTGATGACAATCCCGGTCCAGCATCGTTTATTACCACTAAACTTTTGTTGAAAATCGTTCTTGCAGCATAGAAGTTGGCAATAGTTCCGTAACCTCCTGCACTGGAACCTGCAAGTGCTATTTTATCAAATGATGATTGGTTTGCCAGCCATCGCATGGTTACAACTGAATTGACAAAACCCACGTGGTACACAGTTATGTTCTCATTTGGGTTGGAAGTGTAGTTGTAGTACTTCATAACCCTGTTTCCTGAATGCACGTCTCCGGTTGAATAAGGTATATACACTATTGTCCAGTTGCGGAATGGGTTAAGCGGATTGGCCTTGTCAAATATCCCAAAGAAAGCTAGATTACAGTAACCACAATTCGTTGCATTAAGTGTTGTTACAGAGGGTGTCAGTTTGCAGGTTATGTAATCACTGCAGGCTCCTCCACCCTCGAGGTAGATTAAAAGGTTATTTGAACTTCCTCTACTTACCATGACAAAGGTTTTTCCGCCATCACCACTGACACACGGTTTTGGGAGGTCCACTATGGTCCAGTTAATACCATCACTCGGATCGTCGAGCGGGATTGAACTTAGTGGTGGCATCGTTGAGATGTTCACTTGGTAGGGATCAGCATAGTAGTCAGTGATAATCTCTCTGAAAGGCTCGAGTCCTGTTTGCGCAGCAGCCGGCAGCACTAAAACGACACATAAAGCCATCAGAATTGAAATAGTCACAGCTTTCATATATTTTAAATGAAAAATACCAATATTTAAGCGTTATCTTTTTGGTTCCGTCCTCGCCGTTAACTCCACACCTTGCAGTTTTTGGAATTGAAAAAATGCAGGCATTTGAAGAATTCTGGGGAAAGGTAAGTTATACGAGTAGGGANGTGGCATCCATAACTGCAGTGTCCAGTATATCCATAAGTTCAGACGTTTTCAGAAAGGCCAGACTCAGTATGCTCCCCTTCTTAACAAGTTCTTTATAAAATCTATTCACTAAAAAACGTATGACTTCGGCATTGGAGGAGAGTCCAAGTTCATCTTTGATTTTGTTAAACTTGTCTTCTAACTCGTCGTCCATGACAACNCTTAAACTTAGGACCTTCCTNTTCTGCATGCTTTTATTATTTGNCACATCGTACTTAAGTACTTTTCGATTCAATTAGGCAATGTTTAACTCAAATAGGATAATTAATTAACTTGTATGAATCAAAATGTATCAAAATTAAATTTTACACAACAAAATTGACAAAATTTAAATATTTTTGAACGAAATGAGTCATATGGAGACAAAATTAACAGAAATTAACCTGAAAACATCATTAATTGTTGTTATGATATTGTCCATAAGTTTAGGCATTTTGGTAATTCTGTGGGAAAACTTAGGAATGGGGACTACTTCTATGCCACTGTGGGTAAAGTGGGTAATTCTTTTATTCTTGTTTGCATTCGCCATAGGAATAATAGGTCCTCTTTCAGGTGTAGGGGGAGGAGTGATTTTTGTGGGACTTGGGATGGCAGTTTTACCATTTCATGTTGATTTTATGAGGGGTGCCGGTCTGGTGGCAGCTCTTACGACTTCTCTTAATTCAGCTCCTTATTTTACCAAAAAGGGTTTGGCAAATATGAGGGTTGTTGCGCCTTTGGTTGCAGTTTCAACAGTTTTCTCGGTTTTTGGTGGTGTTGTAGGTTTATGGGTATCAAATGCTTTTCCAGAAGGATCATATTACGTAAAAATTAGCTTGGGAGTAGTGTTACTGATTTTACTGGCAGCTCTTGCCAGATCAAAAAATGTTGAATATCCACAGGTAAAGAAGAATGATAAACTGGCGGAATTGCTGGAAATAAGAGGCATGTGGTACGAACCAACTCTCAATAAGCTCGTTGACTACAAGGCTACAAATCTACCACTCGCCATGATTGCTTTTTCAGGAGTTGGGTTCATAGCAGGGATGTTCGGATTGGGTGCTGGATGGGCAAACGTACCAATTCTGAATCTAATTATGGGAATTCCGCTTAAGGTATCAGTAGCTACGAGTATGCTCATACTGGCTATAAATGATTCTGCTTCACTCTGGGTCTATGTATCGCATGGAGCTGTTCTACCTATAATCATAGTTCCAGTAATTATGGGTATAGGAGTAGGCTCACGAATTGGATCGCGATTGGCGGCAAGAACGAGACCGAAAATTATCAAGCGGATAGTTATCGCTTTAATTGCGCTTTCGGGGGTTGTTAATATTATCCAGGGCTTGGTGGGTATGGGAGTACTTAACCTTTGAGGTGGTCGGAATGGGAGCGATTGATAAAATAAAGTCTCTCTTCCCAACTTTGGATGAATTGGCTGAAGTTATGTGCCCCACTAATGCTGGAGAAGCATTTGCACCTATAACCGGTTTTTCGAAACCATGGGTNGATGACCTGAAAATGGAGAGAACATCTGAGTTAGCGAGACCTCTCCATGTCACCGATGAGAAGCACTTCGAGATCATAGCGCAGGAACAGGAGTTTGACATTTCAGAGGTCTCTGTTAGTGGAAAGGAAGTCGACATAAAAATAGATTTTGTTAATAAAATCTTTGCAGATGTTATGAGGGTTATGTCGAATGTCGGAATTCTGGTTATACTGGTTTCATCTGTTTTCTATTTTGTAGGGGTTAATCCGAACGACAACTTAACTCTTGAGGTTCAGAGATGGACTGAGCCTGCATCGCAATTCTGGAGGGATGTGAAGGGTACAACGGCTGAGGGGTACTGGTGGTTTTTATCCAATCCACTTGATCCTGAGAACGGTATACTGATCAGTGTTGTGTTTCTGGCTCTAACACCTCTTGTTGGCTTCATATTTGCAATTCCCAGGACGAGTGGGGTATTCAGGATACTGCTTCTGGTGATAACCGCGGAGTTCATATATGCGATAGTTAGGGCGGTGTTATTCGGTGTTGGGGCAGAGTAACTCTGATATGTTTCTGAGTCGACAGGGTTGCTTAAATCCGGGGTTCACTTAAAATATTTGTTTGTTTGAAATGAGTATAGATGACATCGGGAGAGAAACATTCGAGTAAATACATTAAACTATGTCCCATCTGCAACAGTGTAGATGTATCTCCCAACTTTTCAGTTCCAGCAGCCGTGGCTTCCGGTGCTTTATACAGTTACAGGTGTAATCGATGCGGTTTTGTTGGATTGGGATTCCCTGAAGTTCCAGTTGACGATGTACCTGAACCAAGGAACTTCCAGGATGTTGAGAAGGGCTATACAGTGCTGGATGTTACGTATGGCAGGGGTTACATTAACCTCATGAAATATATCGCTCCCTTTGGTGTTATACTGAGCATCGTGTTTTACTTGGAATCTAAGAATCTTCTTAACCTCCTGGGTGTGGTAATCTTCTCATATCTGACATTTTACATCTTTGGGGGACGTTATTTTGGGAGATACAGGTTTCTGAAGTTTGTTGGATTGGTTGCACTTATTCTCTACGCTCTTTTTTATAGAATTGTATAATTGCGTAGTGGCATTCGTACTTCATTTTCTTTTGTCCCTCACTGGAAAAAGTTATTCGATCTTCAAGTTTTTGTTTTTACTGGCAAGTATACCAAACTGACCAATTCAAAGAATGCCCCCGCCGGGAGTTGAACCCGGGTCGAGGAGTCCGCAGCCCCTCAGGATATCCGCTACCCCACGGGGGCAAGTAAAATTTTGTGGAATCATATCACGCCCTCCTCTTACACTCAATCTCATGAGAAAATTAAATTTTTCTGGTAAGAATTGGATAAGACTTTTCTGGAACTTGGAATCAGACTTCTTCAATTTCAACTCCAATTTT
>MTNC01000013.1 GCA_002010285.1 Archaeoglobus sp. JdFR-41
GCTGAAAGATTCTCCAAAAGGCTCCAAAGCATACGTCCTCACAGAGTTTGGTCGCTTCGTCCTGCGGAAGCTTGAGGAGATTGAAGAATACTCCGAGAAGTAACCTTTATCAACTTCTGTTAGCAGATTATCAACTATGCAAAAAAATGCCATTCTCGAACATCTGCAGAGAATTGAGAAGCAACTGGAAATCATCAACAGTAAGCTGGATAACTTCATGGGCTTCGAGGAGCTCAGCGAGGAAGAGCTCAGGGAACTCGATGAGATCGAGGCTGAGATGGAGAAAGGAGAGAAGTTTCCGCTCGAATGACGTTTGAGATTTTTCTCAGNCGGCAGGCGAGGAAGTTTCTTGACAGACTCGATGCGGCAACGAGGAACAGGATTGTGGAAAAGCTCAGACTGCTCTCCGACAACCCTTTTGCTCTTCCTTACAAGAAGATTAAAGACAGAGAGAATACCTACCGTGTCCGTATTGGTGATTTTAGGATTATCTATACTGTTAGGGGTAATGAGATCCGTGTTCTGAGAATTGATAAGAGAGAAAGAGTTTATGACCGGCTGTAATATTTCTCAGCCACATAAACCTTTGCTTCCACTTCCAAATCCGTAAACCGCCAATGCCAGCGCATCAACAATATCCGATTCAGCATCTCTCCTCTTTTCAACATCCCTACCCCTGTCGCTTCTGTATTTGACACTGAAAGCATTGAAGTTCTCCCCAACTCTATTGTCCTCGAGCAGCAATGTCTTTTTCTCCTCGATCAAGTAACCTTAATCTTTCATAAAACTCAACCCCTCTTTTCTCTTGTGCGTACAACATGCATAGTTTTTCGAAAGTTGCTCTATGTGAGCTGGGTCAACCTCATTGATATCACTTTCCTGAGCAATCANTCTCCAAAAGGCGAGGATAAACAATAGCAACCCTAATCTTCGCCTACTGCACCACTCATCAAACAGCCCTTGCTACACAATCTATATCTTAAACATCATTATTTTTTTAAAGTTCCACCTTCATCAACTTCCATGCCAAAACTTTTGGTTATAATCAGTAGCGGGAAAGAGGCCAAAGAAAAAGCAGTAACGGGAGTTGTATTTGCTGCCAATTCACGAAGGTTCGGATGGGCGGAAGATGTTGAGATAATCTTCTTCGGACCTTCTCAGGATCTGCTTGCGGAGGATGANGAGTTTAGAGAGCTTGTTATGAATCAGNTTGAAAACTACAGACCACTTGTCTGCAAATTCATTGCAGATATGAAGGGACACACAGAGAAAATGGACTTTGCAAGAGTCGAATACGTAGGTGAAATTATAAATCGATTGATTGACAANGGATACACNCCTCTCGTATTCTAAAAGATTTTAATTTTTTATTAAAATATTGACTCCTTGAACAATAATAGCAGCCCGATATTTTTAATAATTTGGAGTATCTACATAACACGGATGAATCTCAGAATCTTCGAGGAGGAGGTCAAGAGTGTATTTGATGAGAAAATGGTCGAAAAAATAAAAAATCTTAAGAAAACAGGTCACATATTTAACCCACTGTTCTACGTTTTAATAACCAGACTTGTTGAGACTTCAGCGATAATTAACGACATATTTCTTCCGAACGAATATGAGCTGAAAGAACTGTTCAAGGCAAGGCGCGATCTGTTTTATATCAATCAGGAAACCATAAATGAAGTCATTAGAAGGGCGTGGCTTTACGAGAGGAAAAGAGGGAGAGAGTTTACGTTTAGCAGAAGTATTGAGGATTTGTTGTACGTAATGCACAGAATGGAAGAGCTGCAGAAAAAAATTGATGAGATTATACTCAGACATGCTGAGTGGAAAAAAGAAGCAATTGCGGAGCTTTACTTCACCCTTATTCGAGTTCTTCTTGAAATGGAAGACTCAATCAATCTTGATATACTCAGGGAATCNGGTGAAAGAGCGTCTCAAGAACCCTCCTCTTCTTCTCAATAGCCTTTGCAACTGCTGTGTCTACTTTTACTCTCATTTCGTCAAAGTCTGGAGGGATCTCTTCTCCAACAACTTTTTTGATTGGAGTATATGCTGACTCTCTGAATCTTGGTTTAATCGGTCTTTTTTCCCCATCCAGAATCAAGTGAGCTCCTTCTCCCTTCTCGACAAAACCTACTTCTTCAATTTTAACTCCTGATCTCTTTACAACCCTCTTTACTTCAGCTGCCGTCTCGTCGTCGCATATCACCATGAGAGAGTCTATTGAAACTCCCATGAAATCAATTTCAAGCGCTTCTAACATCTCCAGCACCCGTCTATTCACACATTTTCTGAGACTTTCGTATTCGAAAACGAGAGATTTGCCAGATACTCTGGATATCTCTTCAGCATCACCTCTTATGCCTCCATTTGTAACATCGCTCATTGAGTGTATTTTCCTAACCAGACCGGCGTCAAAGATACTCCTGACAGCACTGATAAAATCAAGATTTATTGTTTCCTCCACTATCTCATGCATTCCGTAGTATATAGCTGTGGTAGCAATGGTTCCCCCTCCTGCGCCCTCGGTGAGCAGTATCACATCTCCGTCTTCAGCGTTTTTTCTTGGTGTGATATGTTTGGACACGCCGACACAACCAACGGCTCCTGTCATTCTCTCTCCTATGACCATGTCTCCACCTATACGAAGAGTGCTACCACTAACGAGTGGAACGGAAGTTGCCTCGCACACGGTGGAGATCCCTGCTATGTGGTCGAATATTTTGCTCACATCCCCATCATCTGCTATGTGAATGTCAGAAAAGATGGCCACGGGCTCAGCTCCCATCACATACACGTCTCTCATTGCAGCTCTGGTGACGTGAAATCCTGCAATAAATGGAAACTCGCTTAAGCGTGAGTGAATTCCATCAATTGCAACTGAGATGTATAAATCTCCAACTTTTATTACACCCGCATCATCGAGGTCTGAGGGGGATATAATCGCACTACTTTTTCCTATAATTTCTGCAATTTTTGAATGAACGTAGAAATCTCCTTTACCCCTTGAACCCACGCCAAATTCCCCCATTGTCACTCCACTTCGAAAATACTCCAGAAGGTAGTTTGATTTGGAGTAAGCATTTTTAACTTCGGTTATTACTGCATCAGCCCACTTCTCTGCTCTCTCTCTACTCCACCCCTTGATTTCTGCAATCCTCTCAATTACCATTTCTCTGACTTTCTCCTCTTTAAAGTTCTTGAGAAGTCTTCTTACATATCCTTCGAGATCCATGTAGAACGTCGGAAGGTGGGTAAATTAATTCTATCTTTCGACCAATTCCAGAACTCATAAAGTAAATTTTCGGAAAGTTTAAACCTCCTCAGCATTTCTGTCTTCCATGGACATTGTTATAGTTGGTGGAGGAGCAGCAGGTCTCAAGGCTGCTGCGAGAGCCAGAAGAAGAGATGCTGAAGCGAACATAACTGTTGTTGAAGCAGGAAAGTACGTTTCAATGGCGAGATGTGGTCTGCCATACTTTGTGGGCGGTCTCATTCACGAAATTGACAATCTGAGGGAAACAACTTACGGAGTAGTAAGAGATGAGGAGTATTTCAGAAAACTTATGGATGTGGAGGTTCTCACGCTGACGAGAGCAATCGAAATAGATAGAAATAGAAAGATTGTAAAAGTATCACGAAACGGAAGTGAAGATGAACTTAATTACGACTATCTGGTGCTTTCAACCGGAGCAAGGCCTGTAAGACCGCCTATAGATGGNCTTGATGGAGAAGGAGTCTTTAACCTTTTTGATCCGGAAGATGCGGAGAGAATAGTTGATTTTTGGATGGAAAATGAGCCTCAGAAGGCAGTGGTAATCGGTGCTGGACTTATTGGACTCGAATCAAGCGAAGCTCTCGTGAACCTTGACATTGATGTTACTGTAGTTGAGTTGATGGACCAGATAGTTCCCGGTTTGCTCGATCAGGAAATGGCACGGTATGTCCAGGAGCACCTTGTGGAAAAGGGTGTGAAGATTTTAACATCGACGAAAGTCGAAAAAGTGATTGGCGATTCAGAAAAGAGGGTAATGGCTGGTGGAAAGGAAATTCCTGCAGATATCATACTCGTTGCAGCAGGGGTTAAGCCTAATGTGGAGCTGGCGAGAAAGGCTGGCCTCAAAATCGGTGACACCGGGGCAATCAGTGTTAATGATCGTCTCCAGACGAGCGATCCGCACATATTTGCCGGTGGGGATTGTGTGGAAAACATTCATCTTCTCACAGGAAAGAAAGTTTACGTTCCTTTAGGCTCAACAGCGAACAAGCATGGGAGAGTTATAGGTACAAATGTCACTGGTGGAGATGACAGATTTCCAGGAATTCTTGGCACAACGATCTTCAAGATTTTTGATTATACAGTTGGAAGAACGGGTCTCACTGAAAAGCAGGCACTGGATGCGGGAATTAATGCAGTGTCGGTACTCGTTCCAGGACCGGACAGGGCTCATTATTATCCAGGCGTATCCTACATACGCTTCAAACTTGTTGTGGATGCAGAAACAAGAAAGATCATAGGGGCTCAGTGCGCTGGTTCGGGAGCGGTTGATAAAAGAATAGACGTAATCGTCACAGCAGTATCAGCAGGCATGACAATAGACACTCTGTCGAATCTGGATCTTGCGTATGCTCCTCCATACTCGACTGCTCTCGATGTTGTGATAACGGCAGCCAATACGACGAGAAACAAACTTGAGGGTTTATACGAGAGTATTAAGCCGGATGATCTGAGGAGAAAAATTGATGCTGGTGAAGAGGTAGTTCTGCTGGATGTGAGAAGTGAAGAAGAGGTAAGACAGAGAAAATTGGAGATTGGAACGGTGAAAGTTGTGAATATACCAATTCTGGAGTTAAGAGATAGGGTAAATGAACTGCCTAAAGATGAGATGATAGTAACAGTCTGTCAAGTTGGATTGCGCAGCTATGTGGCAGCGAGAATTCTTAGAGGAATAGGATTCAAAAATGTCAGGGCACTTGAAGGAGGAGTAGGATTTCTGTTTTGAGTGAGTTTTGAGCGAGAGAGTAGCAAAGAAAATTTTTTTAACATTAAATGATTAGTTTTAAATGGAGATGGGCTGAAATGCTCAAGATCATTGAAATTAGGACAAAACGGACGGCAGCCGTCGTGGGAATTAAAGATGGAGAAATTGAGGTTCTGGAATGTACAAACTTTAGGAACTGTAAGATTCAGGGTGTTGTTGAGGGAAATTTAAGTGATGGCTGCCCTCATTTTTGCTACATTATCGTAGCTGCAAAGAAGCATGCAAAGGGTT
This sequence comes from Archaeoglobus sp. JdFR-41, assembly GCA_002010285.1. Lineage (GTDB taxonomy): Archaea > Halobacteriota > Archaeoglobi > Archaeoglobales > Archaeoglobaceae > JdFR-41. The sequence continues at coordinate 5,280 of MTNC01000013.1, forward strand.
TGAAAGCTGACACAACAATTAAAATTCTAAGACGGTTTTAGATTTTTAAATTTTAATAAAAGGAAATCATTCAATACGATTTTTACAGAGCATTTCANCCTCCTTTATCAATTTTTTGAGTGTGGTTAAACGTAATCCAGTTTTTCTAGATAGCTCTTTTAGATTTTCCTGTACTATCTCTCTGCAGAAGACGTAACCGGAGTTGATGAGTGCTCTTTCTGCGAATTTGTCAAGACCTCTGAGAACGGTTACCGGATAAAGGTTCTTTTCTTCAAGCATCTTCTCGATTCCTCTGTTTTCAGGATAGTTCCACCCAGTCAGTAAAATGTTTCTNCACCTGCCAAACTTCTTTGCATCCTCAGAAAATTTCGTGTTTGTGAAAACCCAGAAGCCCTCGAATTCAAGATGATTTTTTCCATCTCTGAATCCATCTCTGATGTCCAGCAAACGTGAGTATGTATACATTACATCCTTGAGACCTGTGTATATTCCGGGTAGGTTGTGGAATTTGCACTCAATCAGATATCTTTTACCCCCTTTTTCAGCAATCACATCAATTTCATGCGTGACACATCTGCCCTCAACGAATAGATTTGTCTCTGTTCTGTATCCATACATTTTCAAAAGACCTGCCACAAATTTCTCGAATTCAAATCCTTCTGGGCCAAGACGCAATAGAGCCATTTTAAGATCGTATTTGGCTGCGTGGGAATAAGCACGTTTCTCCAGTAGTCTGATGACCATTTTNAAAATTTCATCCGTTGTAATCCCGTTGTAAATTCTTTTTTCAACTTCCACTGCGATTTTTTCTGCCACCTCTCTGGATGCACCGGTACGCAGACATGTCCGGATTATTTTACCTCTTTCAAATGGCTCTTTTCTACCGTCTCTTTTGGTAACGTAGATCATCTGGTATTCTAGAAAACTCATCAATTTAAATTGTTCACCCTATGAACTTTAATACCTGGAAACTATTTTCGGTATGGAGCAGGTTATCATTTACATCGTTGGGACAGCAGGTTCAGGTAAAACGTATCTGACGAAAGCCATCATAGACTGGCTGAAGTTTAAGAGAATTGATTGCATTGCTGTCAATCTGGATCCAGGAGCAGATTTTGTACCTTATTCTGCCGATGTGGACATCAGAGAGAACTTTACACTTGAAGACATCATGCGTAAATACAATGTGGGTCCAAACGGAGCTCAGATCATAGGNGCTGATTTAATAACTACGGTAATAGAAGATATCAAGGATGAAATTGAGTTTTCTGGAGCTGAGTACGTTGTCATAGATACTCCCGGTCAGATGGAACTTTTTACNCTGAGAGAAAGCAGCAGAATTCTTGTAAGTGCTCTAAATGAGAAAAGAAGTGTTATGGTTTACCTTTTCGATCCTATAGTTTCAAAAACACCGTCGGGTTTTCTGTCGTTGCTCTTCATGGCATCGTCAGCGGTTTTCCGATTAAATCTACCACAGGTTCCGGTTCTATCCAAAGCTGACATTCTTGAGGACGACGAGCTGGAAAAAATTATTGCATGGAGTCAGGATCCTGAGTCTCTCTACCAGCACGTTTCAGGTGAGAGAAGTTTGAGTGTTGAACTGTTTCACGTTCTTAGGGATAGTGGGTTTTTTAGACCACTCATTCCGGTGTCTGCGACTGAGGGGTATGGCATAGATGACATTTATGATGGCATTCAGGAGATTTTCTATGGGGGAGACGATCTTGAGAGAATTCTGTTTTGAAATCAGGTTAAGAAGTAGAAAATAGTCTGTCAGGGATTTATAACAGGAAAACACTTTCCAACTCTCACTGCTCTTTTTACACTCTCAAGTACGAACAATCTCGCAAGTCTTGCAGCGTCCTCAAGTTCTCTTCCCGATGCAAGATAGCACGTCAGAGCTGTGCTATAAACACATCCAGTTCCGTGGATTTGGACGGGGGTAAAATCTGCTTCCACAAAGTATTTCCTATCTCCCTCAAAAACAAAGTCTCTTCCTCTGAGTTCACCACCTGTTATGATTACTCTGCATCCAAATTTGTTGAAAATCTCTGATGAAATTCTCTCTATTTCTTCTGATATGTCATTTTTACTGTTTAAAGCGGTATCTGCCAGGATTCTTGCCTCCTGTAAATTTGGAGTCACGATATCAATNCTGTCGAGGAGNATTCTGTAAGCTTCAGCATTTCCAAGTTTTCCACCAGCGCCAGCCCAGATAACAGGATCCAGTACCTTCACAACATTTATTTTTTCAATCCATTTTCGCAGAACTTCTGCAATTTTAACTGTTGGAACAACACCAATTTTCACTCCTGAAATATCAAAGTCCTGTAGCAACACTTCAATCTGCTCGGATATTATTCTGGTGTCAACGGGATAAACAGATTTGACTCCACAGGTGTTCTGGACTGTAAGAGCGGTAATCACAGAGGCTGCATGAAAACCGAGTGCTCTGGCGGTTTTTATCTCGGCTCCAGCTCCAGCACCGCCAGAAGGATCAAATCCTGAGGCTGTTAAAATAGTTCTTGACATGATAATAAAATAAAAAGTGTTAAAAGAGCTCNTTCAGGTTTATGATGTGCTTTCCAAGTTTACCACCGTAGTTGCCAGCAGTAATCTTGACAACACCAGGTATCTTTGTCGCAGCAAGAATTCCAACCTTTGTGGCTTCCTTTATTGCTTCGATGTTCAGACCATTGATAACGATCTCATAAACAGCCTTTACACCTTCGGGAATCTGAGTATCTGCAACCTGGTCCCTTATGCTCGGTGCAAATTTCTCGTTTGTTGAAGCTTTAAGGAATTTGTATTTATTGGCTCCAACTTTCGAACCTGACGCGACTATTCCACCGGGAAATGGAGTAATAACACCCTCAATGTCACTAATTGCATCTACAGCGGCTTTTGCTGCTGCAAGAGCAGATGGTTGTGTTTCAGCCATTATGAAAAAGTTTCCTCCGGCAATTCCATTTGTATAGCCAATGTCATTCTCGATGATGAAGTCCCCCTCCATCATGGGTACAGCCCAGCATTTTCTGCCTCCAACCTCAATTTCTTTTTCATAACCATCAGCAAAGAACTTGAGCTTGAAACCGGTATCAAACTTCTCCTCCGCATCTGGTAGACCGTTAAATGCTGCTGCTGTAGGAGCAGTTAACACGCACTGTCCAAGTCTTGCGAGAAGTTGTTCCTCCAACCCCTTTTTACTCATATGGCAGATCTGAATGTAGTATCCCGGTCTTCCATCTGGTGTTTCGCCCGGCTTAACTTTCAGCTCAATTCCTGCTTCTGCTGGACACAT
>MTNC01000092.1 GCA_002010285.1 Archaeoglobus sp. JdFR-41
ATCCAGCCGTCTGATCCTGTAACTCAGCAGCCCATACAATTCAATGACAGATCTTTTGACCCAGATGGATACATTGTAACGTGGCAGTGGGACTTCGGAGATGGTGGTAAGAGTGACCTTAGAAATCCAGTTCACGCTTACTCAAAACCGGGCACGTACAGAGTAACCCTCACAGTCATAGATAACGGTGGCGCAACAAATACGATAACCAAACAAATTACCGTTCAGACACCAGTTTCATACCCACCAGAAACACCAAGAGAGTTGCCAAAACCACCAGTTGCTTCCTTCACGTATTCCCCAACTTCTCCGAGGGTCAATGAACCTGTTTTATTTGATGCATCAGCCAGCTATGATGAAGATGGAAGCATATCCATATACCAGTGGCGTTTTGGTGATGGATCTGTGACTCTGGGCAGAGTCGTCAACCACACCTTCACTCATGCTGGCAAGTACAAAGTTGATCTGATAGTTATCGATGATAGCGGATTGCAGGATTCAACTTGGCAGATAATCGAGGTTGTTGCACAAAGTGGGGGATCAGCAGCAGACCTTGATGGCAGTGGAACGGTTGACTTCAATGATCTGATTGCTGTGCTGAATCTAATCCTCGCAGGTAGCTACGATCCAGCAGCAGACCTTGATGGCAGTGGAACGGTTGACTTCAATGATCTGATTGCTGTGCTGAATGTTATTCTGACGTCCTGATTTTAAATTTTTATTTTTATTATTTTTAACCTAAATCAATGCTAATTTAACAACAAGTTTCCCAAATCCTCAGAAAGTGGCGATAACGTGAGTGATGTTAAAAAACTGAGTAAACAGAGCAGGCTGAACAGCCTGAACAGTCTAAAAACTTTCATCGAAAAAGAGATAATCCTACTACTCTTCGTGTTCCTGCTACTTTTATTGTCGGTGGTTTATCCCTCTAAAATAGGAAAATACTCTGGTTTTGTTGAGTGGAGAACATTAACAGCCCTCACAGCAGTGTTCATAACAACAACAGGTGTGAAGGAGAGTGGATACCTCTACCTACTTGCAGTCAGAATTCTCAATCGGGTTGAAACAGAAAGGGAGCTTGCAATAATCTTAATTTTATTTTCAGCTTTCATTTCAACATTTTTGACCAACGATGTGGCTCTTCTGATAGTGCTACCTCTCACCCTTGGTTTTACCGACTTAATAGAAAATGATATCTCCAGACTGGTTGTTTTCGAAGTGCTGGCAGTCAATACAGGGTCAGCTCTTACACCAGTTGGAAACCCTCAGAATTTGTACCTGTGGCACATGTGGGGAGTATCCTTTATACAGTTTGTAGTATATCTTCTACCTCTGGTTTTCATAATGATNGTTTTTCTAATTCTCCTCACGTTTCTCAGCTTTGATAATCGGCAATTGAAAGTTACTACCACCTCAAAGCAGGAAGAGCGATATAAAACAAAGTTCATTTTATCAATTTTCATGCTAATCTTTTCCATTACATTCATTGAACTCCAACTAATTGCATACCTGCTTCCAGTCCTTATTTTAATTTACACTCTCTGTGATAGAAGAGCAATCGCAGCAGTTGACTGGACTCTTCTGGTGCTATTTGCAATTATCTTCATCGATTTTCACATGATTTCTGAAATTCCGGCAGTAAACACGTTCTTCGATACGANAAGCCTTTCCACCTCTTCAAGAGTTTTTCTGTTTTCATCCATGCTCTCGCAGCTAATCAGCAACGTCCCTNCCAGCATTTTTATTTCTAAATTTTCTTCTGACTGGTTTTCAATAGCCTATGGAGTAAATGTGGGAGGAAACGGATTAATCTTTGGATCCATGGCAAATATAATTGCAATCAGAATTGTGAAAAATAGGAGAAAGTTCTTGGTGTGTTTTCACAGGTATTCAATGTCCTTCTTCTTCGTAACCTGTGGGCTCANATATATTTTACTTAAAATAACAAACTATTAAAATAACACCACTTTGGATCTCAGAGCTAACAACTCAGGCTAATCAAAAATTGAGTGCAGAGAATCCAGAACATAATCAGGTTCCAAACCGTATCTTTCGATCATCTGTTTGAGGTTTTCTTTTGTGGTTACACCTGTGAGTACAAGTGCCGTTTCAGCACCAATTGCCTTTCCCGCTGCGACATCAACATCTANCTGATCACCAACAACCACTACTTCATCAGCCTTAAGTCCGAGTATCTGGAGGGCCTGCTCCATGATGACTCTTGAGGGCTTTCCAACTATTACATCCGGTTCTCTTCCTGTCATCCAGTATAAAGCGCCTATTATCATCCCTGTCCCTGGAATTGGTCCATCTTCAGCAGGGAAAATCCTGTCAGGATTGGTTGCAACATATCTTATACCCTTCAGACATGCTCTAAGTGCTTTCGTCATCAGCTCAAAGTTTATCCCTCGATTTGAGCCAACAACGAGGTATTCAGCCTCATCATAGTCAACAAGTTTTAAACCGGCAAGCTTGAGTTCCTCTTTCAAACCCTCCTCACCTGTTGTGAATATCTTTGCTCCGGGTTTTTCGCTCGCTATATACCTGGCTGTTGCATATGTTGCAACCAAGATTTCGCCTTCACTTGCCTCAATCCCGAATGATTTCAGCCTATCNAGTAAAATTCGTCTACTTCTCGTAGAATTATTGGATACAAAAATAATTTTCTTTCCAATTTTTTTCAGCTTTTTTACTGCTGCGACACCTTCCTCAATCGGTTTTACACTTTTGCCCACGACTCCGTCTATGTCAATTATGAATCCTTCTTTTTTCAACAGNGAATGCATAGCTGATCACATAGCTTAAAGATTACTAGTTTACATGAGCCCAAGAGTTGTAAGTTCTTCGGATATTCTTTCAACTGCTTTTCTTGCATCTTCCGGACTTTTTCCACCCGTTACTACCATCTTTCCAGATCCAAATATCAGAACAACAACTCTGGGATTGTCCAGCCTATAAACGAGNCCGGGAAACTGCTCAGGTTCATATTCTATGTTTTCAAGACCCAATCCAACTGCAATTGCATTTAGATTTAAATCAACACCCAAATCAGCTGAAGCAACGATATTCTGAACCTTAACGTCTGGTTCATCGATTACAGGAATGTCTATTTCTTTCAGCATTTTTACAATTTGCTTTACAGCTCTTCTTGCGTCTTCGACACTCTTGGAACCCGTACACACCACCTTACCACTTCGAAATACAAGTGCGGCAGCCTTGGGCTCCTTCGTTCTCAAAACCAGTCCGGGAAACTGCTTGGGCTTATACTCAGAATCTTTTATTTCCCTGGATATTTTATTGAGATCGATATTTTCACCAATCTGGGTCGAGGCAACAACGTTTTCAATTTTAATTTTGTAATCCCTCATTCCATCACCACATTTAAAAACCAGTGAAACATATAAATACTTTTTCAAGTGTTTAATTTTGCTGGAAATATTTTAAAACTTAAAAACCAATAAACGGGTATGAGACCGCTGGGCATTACACTGCTGTCAATCCTGATGATTGCCGGAGGGATTTTTCTGCTGCTTTCTGGAGTCTCAATGGTAACTATGAAAGAGATCTTACTTCCACTTTTCTCTAAAGAATACCGCTTAATGATAAACCAGACGCTGAACCAGAGTCTCAATCAAACGCTTTTTCCCCTCGAACTTCAAGGTGAAATGTTGGAGGTTTTNTACTCAGCTGTTGCCGCCATTGCAATTACAGTAGGTGTCATATACACAATCACCGGCCTGGGTTTGTGGAGTTTAAAAGAGTGGGCCCGCATACTGACTGTGATACTTAGCGGTCTTGGTGTGCTTTACTCCCTCATTGGAATTTTCTTTGACCCTCTTCTCCTCATTCAACTTACAGTGAATCTCATAATAATCTGGTATCTGATGAGGAGGGACATTAGAGAGGCCTTCGGAAAGAAAATGAGCATCGAGGAAAGGATACTGGGTGAGAAATTGTAAACCACCCACCCCTTTGTTTCCTGTGGAAATTAGAAAAAGAGAGTATCACTCTGTCTTTTTATCAATCTCCAATCTCTATTGAATGTACCTTCAGTGACCTGGAGCAACGAACTTGATCAATGTTTACTCANTTTTAATTCGTCTTTCAGATCTGCAGCTCAGCGAGGTTTTACTAACCACTTCTAACAAACTCTCAAATCAGCAGAGCAGAAATAATAAGATTTAAATATGATATTAATGACTTCCTTNGAAATGAGGGCTGTGGTGATAGGATCAGGACCGGGAGGGGCTGCAATCGCCGGACTATTAGCCCGTAGAGGATTCAGAGTTACATTGCTTGAGAAAAATACCTTTATCGGAGGAAGATGTGCCTCTCTCGAGAGAGATGGTTTTCGCTATGATATTGGTGTTCACATGTTTGCGAGGGGTGAGGCCGGTCCGCATGGTGTTATCAGTAGAATACTTGGCAGCGATCTTACATGGATTCTCAAAAATCCACCAGCTGTTTTTATAACTAAAAACAAGCAATTCGAACTCCCACGTGACCTGAAACCGATTTTGAACACATTTTACTTTGCCAGAAAAATAGGAGTTAAAATGACGGCATTGAAGGGGGCATTACGAGTTTTTGGTTCACTCATAAATGGATACAACAAACTGAAATTCANACATGCAACCGTAAAAGAGTTTTTATCCGAATACACTCAGGATAAATCTCTCCACCTTTTCATAAACTGCTTCTCTATGCTTTTCTTTGCTCTACCCTATGATAGAGCCAGTGCACTGGAATTTATTGAGTGTTTCTCCAACATGTTCAACGACATTTCCTATGGATACGTTAGAGGAGGGGCAGGAAGAATTCCAGAATCATTCGTTGAAGCCATGAAAAGATATGGAGGTGAAATTAAACTGGGCGAACCTGTGATTCAGATTGATGTTGGAGAGAATGGTGTGAGGGGTGTAGAGACAGAGACTGATTACTACCAAGCTGACATTGTAATTTCCGGCATTGGAATAAAATATACCCTGGAGCTTGCGGGAAAAGAGAACTTTCCCCCAGAGTATGTGGAGAAGGTTGAATCTTTAAAATATTCGGACATCTACAACTCCATAAGATATGCACTGGACGAAGAAGTNGTCCCACATCCCTGTGTGATTAACTTCCCGGATGTAGAACCTGACGAGGCCTTTGCNTACCTCAGAGGTGGAAAAATACCGGAAGATCTGTACTTTTTCATGCCCGTACCTACAAACCACGACCCATACCTCGCACCTGAAGGAAAACAGCTTGTTATAGCAGGAACCCCCGTTCCTGGAAATGAGAGAGATAGAACAGTTCTCAAAGCTCTGCACAACAGAGTTTGTGAACTCTTTCCAAAACTTGAGGACAAGCTTATCTGGCATGAAAAAACAACTTCAGGGGTTCTCAGAAATTATACAGGTCATTCCGAAGCTGATGCGATAGGACTTGCACAGACTCCGGATCAGGTGGATAAACTTCGTCCATCACCTGTTACTCCGATCAAAAATCTCTATCTTGTCGGTGCAGATGTGGGTCGTTACGGAATCGGGACTGAACTCGCATCCGGAAGTGCACTTGACCTGATACGTATTATAGAGACAAGAACATAGTTCGACAAGTGGTAAAACTGTACCGAGTTTGCTAAAAATAGTTGATCATCTCGAGAGGTCAGAAGAGCCGATTAAGCAAGCTGAAAGTCAAATTGTGGCTCTTTCAATTGTGTGTTTTGGAGATTCAATAGATTTATATAAAGCGTTTATCCAAAACAAACTAACCTTAACCACAGACTTGGCTGGAAACAAACTGGTTGATCAGCTAAGTTTCTATTAGTCTTAGTATCCCACNAAATCCTTAAATCATCTGTGACTTTGAGCTTCTTCAGGTGAAAACTGTAAAAAACCAGTTTTGCGGGGGAAAACCGGTTCATAAAATTGTTTAAGGTCATCAGATGACACTTCACAATTTACTGGATATCCATCACTCAAACGAAAAAGGTTTATAATTAAATAATGTTACAATTTCATGGCTCGAATGATGAAAGCAGCAAGATTTTACGAACCAGGTGAACCACTGAAAATCGAGGAAGTCCCAGTTCCCGAGATAGGTCCTGGCGAAGTTCTTGTGCGAATTGCAGGAGCAGGTATATGTCATTCAGACCTACACATCCTGGAGGGATTTTTCCCGCTACCCTATACACCGATAACACTGGGTCATGAAAATGCCGGATACGTTGAGAAAGTTGGCGACGGTGTCGAAGGACTTAGCGAAGGGGATCCAGTAGCAGTTTTTGGCGGGTGGGGTTGTGGAAAGTGTAGTGTCTGTATAAGAGGAGAAGAACAGCTCTGTAACATTCTCAACTGGTGCGGNATTGGATTTGATGGTGGTTATGCTGAATATTTACGAGTTCCTTCATACAGGCATCTGGTTCCACTGAAAAAACTCGATCCCGTTCAGGCTGCACCTCTAACTGATGCTGCCTTGACATCATACAGAGCTGTTAAGAAGGCCAGAGAAGGGTTGCAACCATCAGGTACAATAGTGGTGATTGGTGTTGGGGGTCTCGGTCAATATGGGGTTCAGTTCGCAAAGATGACCGGGGCGAGAGTTGCAGCAGTGGACATCGATGACTCCAAGCTCGAAATTGCTAAATCACTTGGAGCTGACGTGGTTGTAAATAAAAGAAAAGAAGATCTATCATCTGCCATTGACGATTTTACAGATGGAAGAGGGGCAGACAGAGTGATCGACTTTGTTGGCATCGATGAGACACTTACAGATGCTGTAAGCATGCTCGGAAAACAGGGTAAATTAATTCTGGTGGGACTTGGCGGTGGCAGTACACCCTTCGTATGGAATCCACTACTTCCTCCAGAAATCTCTTACACAACGGTCTTTTGGGGAAGTATACCGGATCTGCACGAGGTCATATCAATCGCAGAGTCCGGTAGATTAAAGATTCAGATCGAGACAGTGGGATTCGATGAGTTAAACGAGNCCTTCGAGAGGATGAANAAGGGAGAAATCAAGGGCAGGGCTGTGCTGAAACCAGATTAATTCCACTCAATTTTTTGTTATTCCAAAAATACTTGTCTGACGAGACTTTTTGCTTTAAAGCAGAGAAATTTCTCAATCTTTCCGTTAGTTTAGAGAGCGTACAGTATCTTTTTAGCGGTATATTCTTCTTTGCGCACTTTCCATCACAGCTGCTATTTTCATCACAGTGATTCCATGTTTAGATTTCCGATTTTCCAAGATAATGGTAGATCTTGTACATTTTTAAAGTCTTTCAGGCGGTAGGTTTAAAATCTTTGGTTCAAGAAATATTTTTATGAAAAATTCAATGGAAAATTCAAAACTCAACAATTCCAAACTCAGGAATGCAATTGAGGCAATACTGTTTCACTCCACTGACCCTCTGTCACTTTCTGATATCGCAAAAATCCTTAGAGTTGAAATAAGTCTGGTTCAGAAGGCTATCCATGAGTTAATTCAGGATTACGAGAACAGAGGCGGTGCTGTTGAGATAGTTCGGATTGGAAATAAATTCATGATGAGAGTTAAACCCGAATACACTGGATTTATTGAAAATTTCGTTGAAAGATACCTTGACAGGGGAACACTTCGCACCCTTGCCGTTATCGCTGTCAAGCAACCAATAACCCTCTCAAAACTTGCAAAAATTAGAGGAAATAAATGTTACGACCATGTGAAAAAGCTAAAAGAGATTGGATTTATCAGGGCAGAGAAAGTAAAAGGTCAGCGTTCCACAATTCTCACAACAACTGAAGACTTTGCAACCTATTTTGGCCTTCAATCAACTGATCCTGAAGAGATTAAGAACGCTCTCAGAAATTATTACAGAGATCTTTTAGAATTTGGTTAATTCACTAAGTTTCAGCTGAAAAGCCAACTTGGTTAGTTTCAGAAAGAAAAGAAGTCCCAGGATCTCGATGAAAATTATATGAAAAAACTTGCCGCGTAGAGTTGGTATTTTATCTGGAGTCTCAGCAAATTCTCTTCCAAGCACTTTAGTCATATCCTCAAGCTTACAATTCTCTACCACATGAATGCTGAATCTACTCTTTCCAGGTAGATGTCTGGGG
>MTNC01000020.1 GCA_002010285.1 Archaeoglobus sp. JdFR-41
GAACTTCTCCTCTCCACCCAGCCATTTATCAAGAGCAGAGTAGTACACTGAGTCTTCTCTGTTTTTCATTTCAACGAGATATTTGTCTATAGTAGCAAGAANTTCAGGATTTTTTCCTTTAGGGNCTGCGAATTTTAGTTCCACGGGTGAAAAAATTATATTCGTTCTTTCAACATCGAAATACTGCTCATTGATATCTCCATACAGTCTCGATACAACTCCTGCATCTACTTCACCATTCTCAACAGCTCTTAGAACCTCATCGTAGTCTCCCTCCACTGCTACAAANGTGCAGTTCAGGTCAAATTTTTCTGCAAGCGTCATAAGGTTTGTGAAGTAGATGTCGTCCCTAACTCCCGCCACCCTTTTTCCATCAAGATCGAGAATTGAATCCATTTTCTCTCCTCTCCTCTCGTAAATTACGGCCCAATTGGACAATACACACTCTCGGTTGAAGTCAAAGTACTTCTCCCTTTCCTCAGAATAGGCAATTGCTACCATCAGGTCTATTTCCCCTTTTTTTAGACTATCTATCAGCTCTGGAAAAGTTGAAAGGATATATTCGATCTGCCATCCCTCTTTCTCGGCTATGTACTCCAATATTTCTATGTAGATTCCNTTAACAATGCCGTTTTCTGTGAAGACAAGAGGTNTATTCTCGTAAATACCAACTCTGATTTTCCTGTTTTCCGGTGAAACCTGTTTCTGCTGTTGCAGATCTGCCTGTGTACCTGGATTGGGGGTTAGCGACACCGAAACTACGGATGGCATNATCTCCGACACGTCTTTGCAGCAATTGGAAAAAGTAGTTAAATTCTCTGTAGGAGATATAAACAATACAGCAAGTAACAGTGTTAAAACAAAAAATTCGGTTCTATTTCTCCAGACCTTTTCCTCTTGGGTATTCTTCAGACGAATTCTCCTTTTTCCACTTCGTTTACCCATTATTTCACAATTAATCAATAACTTATATATCTGTTTATCTGTTTGAGTTCAGGTTGCAATATTTTAAATACTGGAAACTTTTAGAGAGTTTTAAAGAATTTATCAAGCATTACTGAAACCACTTAAAGAAATCTTAGCTTTCGAGGTGCTTTTCTATCGTTTCGATTAACTGTTTTTTCGTAAATGGTTTTTCAATTATCTCCAGAGCCCCAGCCTCGAGCATTTCATGTCCTCTGTGTGATGCATATGCGGTTATTGCAAGAATCTTTGCATTGGGGTCTTTTTTGAGGATTTCTCTTGTTGCTTGCACCCCATCCATTTCCGGCATAACAATGTCCATCAGAACAAGATCGGGTTTCAACGATTCGTAGAGCCTCACACCCTCTTTCCCGTTCGTAGCCACAATCACGTCAAACTTCTCTGAAAGCATCAGCTGCAGAACTTCCAGAACTGCAGCATCATCCTCAACAACCAGAATTCTATGTTTCATTTCCACTACTCCTCCCCAATTTAACTTTACGAGATTTTTAATAAATCCATCCATGTTTAGTTATAAACTTTTCTGTAGGTTTTGAACTGGACATTTCATTTAGGAAAAGTAAAAATATTTTGAGCATGATTCACCCCCATGAGAAGTGANACAATCAAAAAGGGTGTTGATAGAGTTGCCCACAGAGCCCTTTTGAAGGCTCTCGGTGTAACTGATGATGAAATGGATAGACCCTTTATAGGCATTGCAAATGCTTACAACACCATTGTTCCGGGTCACATGAATCTNGACAAAATAACACAAGCGGTTAAGGAAGGCGTGTATGCTGGTGGAGGTGTTCCATTCGAATTTGGTATAATTGGTATCTGCGATGGAATTGCAATGGGTCATGAGGGAATGTGCTATTCTCTACCATCCAGAGAACTAATAGCTGATATGATTGAGTCTATGGTAGAAGCTCACAGATTTGATGGTCTTGTTGTGGTAGCAGCGTGTGACAAAATTGTTCCGGGAATGCTGATGGCGATGCTACGTCTCAATATTCCGGCTATTGCGGTTACAGGTGGACCAATGATTCCTGAAAAAATTTTTGGTGAGAAAGTTTCCATAAAAGATGCCTTTGAAGCTGCGGGAATGTACAAATCCGGAAAACTTGATGATGATGGGCTTAAACTCTATGAAGACTTCTGTGCTCCTTACTGTGGNGCATGTCAGGGATTGTTTACTGCAAACACCATGCAGATTCTTACAGAAACACTCGGTCTCAGTTTGCCTTACTGTTCCACTTCTCCAGAAGCGTCATCGAGAAAACTAAGAATTGCAAAGCAGAGTGGGAAAAGNGTTGTCGAACTCGTGATGAAAAACATAAAGCCCCTCGATATCGTAACTGAAAAGTCATTTGAAAATGCGATTACGATGGACATGTTGATTGGTGGTTCCACAAATACAGTTTTGCATCTGCCGGCAATTGCAAGAGAGGCTAACGTAAAGCTGGATCTCGATTTATTTGACGAGATTGGTAGAAGGACTCCACATATAGTTTCAATAGATCCNGCAAGCAGGGATATGATANTTGATCTGGATGAAAGTGGNGGAGTTCCGATGATAGTGAAAAAGGCCAGAAAATACTTCCACAATGAAAAGACAGTAAGTGGAAAAACTCTTTTCGAAATAGCAGAACTCGCGATTTCAAGAGGAAGAGACATAATCAGGGATCCTGGAGATCCTTTCCATACTGAGGGTGGCATAGCCATTCTTAAAGGCAATCTTGCTGAAAAAGGAGCTGTTGTAAAAGCTGCGGCAGTTCAGGAAGAAATGCAGAGATTTGAAGGAGTTGCTAAGGTATTTGATAGTGAAGGAGAGGCGTTGAATGCGATCCTGGGAGGGAAAATTGAAGAAGGAGATGTGGTGGTAATAAGGTACATGGGTCCAAAAGGTGCACCTGGAATGCCAGAGATGCTTCTTCCAACAGCAGCTATCTCGGGTCTGGGACTTTCAAGTGTTGCTCTGATTACTGATGGACGATTCAGTGGAGCGACGCGAGGTCCCTGTATAGGTCATATCTCCCCAGAGGCTGCAGATGGTGGAAACATTGCCCTTGTTGAAAATGGCGACACAATCAGAATAGATATCCCAAAGAGAAGGTTGGAGCTCGTAGTCGACGATGATACACTTCAGGACAGAAGATCGAAGTGGAAGCCTATAAGGAAAGATCTGAGGGGTTATCTTGCGAGATATGCCGAACTTGTGAGAGGGGCTGATGAAGGTGCCGTTCTTCGGTAATCTACCATTGCTCGCCGGTTCAGCGTTTTTGGCAATTCTAATATTTTTCGTTCTAATAATAGTAGTTCCCGGGTTCTTCATATGGCTTGGGATGAAGTTTCTTGGAAAGGATGTGGGAGTAATCAGATGTGGCATTGCAAACTTCATAGCGATAGTCTTTGCTTCTGTCCTCTCATACCTGCTATACCCTACACCCCTCTTCTTCTTCATACCACTGNTATCGTTTGTTGCCTATTTTTATGCAATGAAGAGTCTCCTCAAAGTCAGCTTCATTGAAGCCTTTGCAGCAACTCTGATAGCATCAGTCATCATAATTGTACTCTCNGGCTTGATGATATTCTTCTTCGGTTTTCCGGTTCCGAAAACATTGCCGAGAATTCACTTTTGAGTTTTAATTTAATTTTTTGACCATGTATTCGTACCTCTTTCTGTAACCGAGTTTTCTGTAGTAGTCTCTTACTCCAACACCACTAATAACTGCAATTTCATCGTACTCTTCTCTTGCTATTTCCTCAGCCTCTCTGAGTAGTCTTTCACCAAAACCTCTGTGCTGGAAAGCTTTTCCCCTTTCNCCAATTGGAACCACTCTTCCATAAACGTGCAGTTCTCTGATGAGTGCAGCGTTTGAAATTGGTTTGATGAATGGCTTATCAGGAAATCTGAGTCTTAGAAATCCTATTATCGCATCGTGCTCTGAAATTTCAAAGGAAAGGAAGTATTCCTCTCCTCCTGAAGCTCTGTACTTTCTTATCACAAACTCAGCTTTCCTGTAATCCTCTTCTGGGACTCCGCGGTGTCCCACTTCCCTGCATCTTATGCATCGACATTCGTACCCCATTTCTTTTAATCTCCTGTGAACGAGTTGTCTTACATTTCCCTTGTCAAGCCCTATAGCTGCTTTTACTGGAATATCTCTCTGAATCCTCTGAACTCTAACCCACTCNGGAAAATACCTTTTGGCTCTTGCAATAAGCTCCACGACCTCCTCAGTTGTGTAAGGTGTGTATTCTCCTCTTNTCCACATTTCGTAGAGTTCTGTCCCTTCCACAACCAGCGTGGGGTATATTTTGAGATAATCAGGTTTAAACTTTTCATCTCTGAAAACAGTTTTGAACATCTNCAAATCTCTTTCAAAATTTGAGCCAGGTAANCCCGGCATCAGATGGTATCCAACCTTAAAACCTGAGTCCTTTAATCGCTTGGTGGCTCTAATACTCTCTTCCACATCGTGACCTCTTTTAATCTTTTTCAGCACATCATTGTAAATACTCTGCACACCNAGTTCGACCTTTGTCCCACCAAGTCTGAGCATTTCAAGTATGTCACTCTCTCTTGCATAATCGGGGCGGGTCTCAAATGTGACACCGATACATTTTGCTTTACTTTTTTCATTCTTTATTTTCGCTTTTTCGAGGTCCTTTTCAATCTTTGCTCTGCTCTCAAAAGTATTGAGTGCGTTAAAAATGCCCAGCATGAACNGTTCTCGGTAAGCTGGATCTCTCGCTGGAAATGTGCCACCCATTACAATGATCTCAACCTTGCTGACATCGTGCCCATTGTTTTTAAGTTCCTTAAGACGGGCTCTGACCTGTTTAAAGGCATCATAATCATGTTGTTTTGCCCTCATTGCCGCTGGTTCAAGTCCTGTGTAACTCTGAGGAGTTTTGATACCTCCGGGACATGGGATGCAGCGTCCGTGTGGGCATGGAGATGGTGAGGACATTACAGCAACCACTGCAACACCTGAAATAGTCCTTACGGGTTTAACTCTCAGAAAACCCTTCAGTCTCTCATATATCTCACTTCCTCTGCAGCTACGTAGGATTTCTGCATCTGATGGTATCTTCGATAGTCCAAGCTCTTTAGCAAGTTTTCTTTTTATCCTTATAGCATCATTTTTGCTCTTAGCTTCTCTCGCTATTGCTTTCGCAATCTGAAGGTAGTGTGACATCGATGCCATCTGCGTTATGTATGTTGCGAGGCGATTTATTTGTATTCCTTTTTGTATTTGAGATCAGTTAAAATCAGTTAGAAACACTA
Source organism: Archaeoglobus sp. JdFR-41 (assembly GCA_002010285.1). GTDB lineage: Archaea > Halobacteriota > Archaeoglobi > Archaeoglobales > Archaeoglobaceae > JdFR-41. The sequence continues at coordinate 5,258 of MTNC01000020.1, forward strand.
AAAATAAACTTGTAAAGCGGGCAGAATTACAGAATTATGTTCTGTCTGTAGCCGCAGCTTGGACATTTCGATCCTTTTAGATTGATCTTCCGAATGTAGAAGCCAGTTCTCTCGATGATGAGTTCACCACAGTTGGGGCAGTATGTGCTCTCATTTTTATGTCCCCAGACATTTCCGGCGTAAACGTACTCAACTCCGGCATCGAAGGCAACTCTTATTGCCATGTCTATTGTCTCTACAGGGGTCGGTGGCTTATCGAGCATTTTGAAGTCTGGATGGAAGCGAGAAAAATGTACGGGAATTCTCTTATCCAGTGATACAACCCAGTTTGCAAACTCCGCTATTTCCTGCTTTGAGTCATTTTCGCCAGGAATAATGAGGTATGTGAGTTCCAGAAATATGCCCTTTCTGTACATGTACTCAACTGTCTCTATTACATGTTCCAGTCTTGCCTTACATATTTTGGTGTAGAAGGATTTCGAGAAGGCTTTGACATCTACATTGGCTGCATCAAGAAATTTAGTTCTCGGATTGTCAACAAACTGGTCAACAGCTTCAGGAGTCAGATAACCATTTGTAACATACACTGAGAAGTATCCCTCCTCTTTGACAAGTCTGGAGGAATCCAGACAAAATTCGTGAGAGATTGCAGGTTCATTGTACGTCCAGGCAACCCCATCAGCTCTCCTCTCTCTGCACAATTTCAAAACATCTTCAGGGGTAAGTTCTCTCAGGTAGGGAAAGGTGAGATCCGCAAAAGCAATTTCATAGTTCTGACAGTGGTCACATCTAAAGTTACAGCTCACACTCCCGAACGAGAGCACACTTGTACCGGGCTTGAAGTTGTGAAGCGGTTTTTTCTCTATGGGGTCAAGTGCTACAGAAGAGACCATCCCATAATTGTAAACTTTCAGCACACCTGCCTCGTTTTTCCTCACTCTGCACTTTCCCCATTTATCTTCTTTCAGCTTGCACCGATGCCAGCACGTTCTGCATCTCACTTCTCCGTTCGCTCTATCGTAAAGATAGGATTCAACGATCATAGGAACGGANTTTTTTCACTCNAAGTTATCCCAGATCTCCTTGAGTTCTGCTGCGTATTCTTCTGGGGCTGAGTAGACTATACTTTCGTCGTGTAGCATTCGCGGAAAGAAGATGTCGCACCAGTAGTATTTTCCAAAGGGGGTTCGCGCAACTATATGGAAGTTTGTTCTGAAATGATCTCCAAGTCTGTCTGCGCAGAAAAATGCGAAATTGAACGAATTTTGACCTTTTTTAGCATAGTACTTCAGTATCTTCACTATTCCATTTGCCAGTCCAGTAAGCTGCTCCTCACTCATTCTGGCGAACTCTCTCTCTTCGGGTATCCCGCAGAAGTGGTAGAAGCCCTTTGGCGCAAAGGCAGCCAGCCAGTCTGTCTTTTCAGTCCTCCCCACGAACCTCTCCCCTTCTTTTTCTTTCTCAACCAGAACCTGCCAGAAGTCTCTTCCATTTACTTCCTTGAATTCAAGCGCACTCCAGTCAAGTCGCGCAAAGTAGTCTGTTGACGTTTCTGAAATCAATACCTGGAGATGTGGATGCATGATGCTGCTACCNGCAGGTTTCAGATAATTCATTCCAATGCTTATATAGTACTTGCCTTCTGGAAGTCTTTTCAAAAAATCCTGAACAAGATAAAATGAATTCAGAAAATGTTCAGTTTTAAAATCGGAGAGGGGCAGATAATGGGCTTCACTTATCCTTATCACAAGTGAGTATCTGGAGTAAGGTGTGAGATTTGAGAACATAACAGCCTCTCCCTTTCTCCAGAGTTCTCCATTCATTATCTCTGCCTCTCTCACTGCCATCGAATCCAGACGTTCACCGCAAAATGGACACCAGCTTTTACTGCTTTCTATTTCTTCCTCAAAACTTTCACTGGCAGAAAGGGAAATATTTTTTCTAACAATTCTTGATGTCTGAAGAGTTAAGGGGTCGTATCTAACTTCCACAACGCTTTCCATAACTTTATCGCCGGAAACCAATTTGGAAACCTCAACCTCCTTGCGAAACTCCATGTAGAATCTAAAATTATTCTAAAATTTAAACCTTTGCTGGAGACAATCCATGATGTTTGCTGACTTTTTCTGAGAATCTCCTTCATATCCATCAAGTACTGCTGCGATCTTCTGTGCCAGCTCGAAGTCCTCCCAGGTGTTTACGTTTATGGCAAGAAATGGATTCTTCAGAGTTACGAAGCATTCCCTTTCATTATGTCGTATAACAGCATTAAGTCCTGTTATTACGTAGTTCCGGTAAATGACAGGCTTNACTCCGGGAGGGATAATTGTGGGGGTAAGGACACCTACAAGATTTACCTTTAAGCGTTTGAACTCTTCTGTCATCATTTTGAAATCTGTACTGGTTACAAAGGGAATGTCTGATGGCGAAGAGATAAATTCGTCAAACTCATCCAGGAGTTCGACCAGGTCTGGTACGTATCCTCTTCCTGAGGTTTCAATGTACTCAATCCCATATTCAGCGCAGAGCTCTTTTGTTCTGGGGGTATGGGTCGATACAGCTGCAATTGTTCTGTCAACTTCATCAGCCCTCTCAAACACTCTTACAATCATGGGTTTACCATTTATTTCAAGAACGGGTTTTTCTGTTCTCATTCGAGATGATCTGCCACCTGCCAGAATAACTATCATGTCGTTGCTTTATCTCAATCAAGTTTTTTAACTTTTTAACCACACAC
>MTNC01000097.1 GCA_002010285.1 Archaeoglobus sp. JdFR-41
CTCCGGCTGACCCCGTCGCGGTTTCCCGCATTGCGGAGGTTTCGCGCCTGCTGCGCCCCGTAGGGCCTGGACCCGTGTCTCAGGGTCCATCTCCGGGCTCCCACTCCCATGGCCCGTACGGATCTTCGGCTTGGCGGGCCGTTACCCCGCCAACTACCTAATCCGCCGCAGACCCATCCTCGGGCTCCGCAAAGCGGACTTTCGGAGATGGGACATTCCAGTACCCATCCCCTATGGGGGTTTAGCCCCAGTTTCCCGGGGTTATCCCCCTCCCGAGGGCAGGTTGTCCACGTGTTACTGAGCCGTCCGCCGGTGCTTGTATCCCCTCGGGGATACAAGCCCCTTGACTCGCATGGCTTAGTCCCAGCCGGATAGCAGCGGCCTCTGGCAGGATCAACCAGAATTGGCGGGGGTTAAGCGGTGAAATACGTCCCCTCGCCTGCTGAACTGTCCTGCTGGCAAGCCCACATCAGACCGCAAAACCTGCGGTCCTCCCTCCTACTATACCGCGGATGGGAATCCTGTCCCACATCTTGGGCTTAAAGCCCAATTCGGAACCCTTGCCGGATCCGCGGTTCTAACAATCTTTGGCAACATCTTATTTTGCTTTCATGTTTATAAGGATTTTGCTTGTGGTTCACCATCCAATCCTGCGAATTGCTTCCAGAGGATGTGTATTTAAGATTTTTGAGTATATCACTACGATAAATAGATTTCAAAAATTCTCCAGACCCTTTTTTGTGATTAGCATTTCCAGATAGGACTCTCTTATACTCTCGTGTCTGCTGTATCCAAGTTTTTCAGCTATTTTGAACAGTTTTTCCTTGGCGTTAATGCTCTCATCTTCAATTTCTATTTCAACATACTCACCAACACCTTCCACCCTGTCAATACAGATAACCACATCCCCCACTCTGTATATCCTCCTCACTTTCCTAACCTCCGCCACTGGTTTGAAACCCAGTCTCGTAAATATTCCCATTGCATTTCTGAAACTATCCAGCTTTACTTTAATCTCTTCCCTGCTTTTGGTCTCACTGTCGAGTTTAGCACCCTTGTACGTTAGACTGGCCCCTTCATTGTCTATCCTAATTCTGAGAGCCTCATCAGTCTCTCTAAAATTTCTGCACGGGTGGTTGAAGTACATATCCACTTCTTCTTTCTCCACAACAAATCTGGCTATCTTTTTAATTTTTTCCTCCACACCCTCTTTCAGTTTGAACTTGACCTCAACCTCCATCTCAATCTTTTTATACCTCCAGTGGCGGGTTAAAAAAGGNGATGTGATGATAGCAAAAGGTGATTTCGTACGATTAAGCTTTACAGCCAAACTTGAAGATGGAACAATTATCGACACAACTGACGAAGAGATAGCCAGAGAAAACGGAATTTACAATGAAAACGCGAAATATGGCGATATATATGCTGTTGTTGGAGAAGAGCACGTTGTAAAAGGTCTTGATGAGGATCTTGAAGGTAAAGAGGTCGGTTACTCGGGCAAAGTAGTCGTTCCCCCTGAAAAAGCATTTGGAAAGTACGACCCTGACAACAAAGACACATTCAGTCTCAGCAGATTTAAGGAGAGACCTCAGGTTGGGCAGAGGGTGAGGATCGGAAACCGACTTGGAACTGTTGAAAGGATAGTAGGAAGAAGGGTGATAGTTGATTTCAATCATCCACTCGCTGGAAAAAACATAATTTTTGAGTACGAGATAAAGGAGAAGCTTGAAAAACCGGAAGACAAGATAAAAGCTCTTTTCTCCATTCATACAGGAATCGATGTTATAGATGTGAAAATTGAGAATAGTTTAGCTGTTGTCGAGGTGCCGAGGGACGCATACCTGAATCAGCTTTTCCTCATTGGAAGATACAGAGTTGTCAACGATGCAATGAGATTTCTGGATATTAAGGAGATGTGGATTGTCGAAAAATTCAGAAAAGATGAGGAAATAGTAAAATTTGTTCAGGAAGTGAAAGAGGAGGATAAAGAAGAAGGACCACCGGAATCAAAAGTCGAAACGGAGGATAAAGAAGAAGTGAAAAGAGAAGAGAAAAAAGATGAAGAAGACCTGATCATAGCATAAATTACATCTGAGTACCGGTTACCGCCATGTGAAGTAGTTCAATTACGTCAAGAACTTTGATCTCAACCCTTTTAACTCTAACTGCATCATCGAGCATCATGTGACAGAAGGGACAGGATACAGCTATAACTTCCGCTCCAGTTGCAATTGCTTCATCTATCCTCCTGAGTGACGGGCGCATTTCCAGGTCTCTTATTATGTTTCCACCTCCTGCACCGCAGCATAGTGATAACTCTCTGCTTCTCTGCATTTCCACGAGTTCAATGCCAGAAATGGACTTCAGAAGTTCTCTCGGAGCATCGTATATTCCGCTGTATCTTCCAAGATAGCACGGATCGTGATACGTAACTCTCTNTTCCACGACATGGGAAAAGGTTAGTTCAGCATCTTCCACAGCTTCGAGTAACACTTCCGTGATGTGATACACTTCAACATTGTAAAAATTCTTGAAAACATGATAACAGTGAGGAGAAGTCACAATTAACTTCTCAACACCAAGCTTCTCAAACAACTCTTTGTTCTCCTCCATTATTAAATTAAAAAGTCCTTTTTCTCCCACCACCATGACGTCGTTTCCGCAGCACTTCTCTTCCCTCAACACAGCATAATCTATTCCCGCTGCAGCCATAATCTCCGCAGCTTTCTTAGCCACACTCCTCAGTCTTGGATCGATTGTGGAACAGCCAGCAAAAAAAAGATACTCGAAGTCTCCATCCTCTGCATGCTTGAGTTCAAGATCTTTGACCCATTCTCTTCTTATTGCAGGTGAAACTCCAAATGGATTTCCGAATTTTCTGACACTCTCAAGCATATCTCTGATTTCCGCTGGAACCCTCCCTTCTTCGACTGTTCTGCTTCTGGCCTCCACTATCAGATCTGTCAGTGGAATGCCACGGGGGCACCTGTCCTGACAAACATGGCAGGTTGTGCAATCCCACAATCTTTCGTCCCAGAACCCCTCATTTCTGCCAATCACACCAGCAATAAGCTTCCTCAAATTGAGTGTGTACTTCACGCTGCAACTTGCAACACAAGTTCCACACTGCATGCAGAGTGTGAGATAATCCATCGTGTGTGCGTGTTTAATGTAGAATAAAGCTTTAACGGATTTCCGAATTTTTGAAAAATCTCGAAAACTTTATTACATATGTAATTTTTTAGTTACATATGCAAGAGGTGATAAGATGAACAGGAGGGTTGTCAAAACAGCTATCGATGTACTCCTCCTTTGCGGAGTTGTAGGACTGGGAGTAACTGGAACTGGAATGTACCTCGCACCTACAGGTAAAATCATCAAGGAGACAGGATGGACATGGCTTGGGATAGATAAATTCACTCTTACCGAAATTCACACCTACCTTGGATTCACAATGATAGCTGTGACAGTCCTCCACCTCCTATTGAACTGGAGACCATTAAAGTCTCTACTCAAAACGAGTTGGAGAAGTAAAATTGAGATGGTAACAATTGGATTTTTAATTGCCGCTCTTGTGGGCGGCGCATTTATATACTCCTACTACACCCAGAAAGAAGGTCTCCACTCACCCAACGATCAGGGATACAGATGGCATGGTAAACANTGGTCAGAAATTCAGAATAGCATGGATGTCACGGTAAATCAAATCANACAGGAGAAAATTGGACTTCTAAAGAGTAAAGACCTGGATTTAAGTTTTGAAAATTGGCCAGTGATCTCGTAACCTGTTGTTTCGAAACGCATATGTAACTCCCAACTTACACGTACAGAATGTCCAGTAAAATGACTCTCCTCCAGTTGGTGAATCTGGGTGATGCTTTATCCCACCCTCTCAGAATTAAAATACTGAAAAAGCTTCTGGAAAAAGAGAGGAACGTTTACGAGCTTGCCAAAGACCTCCAGATTTCGAGACAACTTTTATATCTGCATCTCAGAAAACTCGAAAAAGCGGAACTCGTGGAAAGTGACTTAAGGCTTGAAGGAAGCAAAGCAAAGAAATATTACAGGTTGAAGAACTTTAATTTCAAAATAGATATCAATTTGATAAGAGATGTGGAGGTGTAGGAAGTGCCCTGGAACTCACAGTTCCCAAACATATGGATTGGACTTCTTGTCGGATTTGGTGTAATCTCACTCGCACTGTTCTTGGGATTTTACATGCTGTTAAGAAGCATGGGCGAGCTGAAGGAGAAACTTGCCAGAATGGACTCAAGATTTGAGTCTGTTGAGAAAAAAGTTGATGAGGTCGTAAAACAGTTTGAGGAAATTTAAACCTGAAATTTAAAGCAAAAGTTAGCTACTCTTCAGCCGTTTCAAAAATCTCTCCATCTGCCTTAGATCATCAAGATTTTCAAAATAGAGAGTTTTCACACCCAGCAAACCTTTCTTCTTCAGTCTTATAACCATCCTGTCCTCATCCACCTCATACCCTTCAATATCCTTCAAGTTTGTTCTGAAGGGTCTATAATAAACGGTCTCTTCCTCCACATAGTAGTGTCTGGGTTTGCCAAGAGTTATCATCCCGTAAAGAATCACAAAAAGAATGAACATCGAGCATATGATAATGGACCTGCCCAGAGGAGCTCCTGAATATATCCTNAAGCCCGTGAAAAGTATTCCTGCCAAAAGCAGGAATAAAACAAAGCTGATCCACTTCCTTCTCGCCGCAGGATTGTTTACCGCCCTGTAACTCCATATCAAGTCCCGCACCTCCAGTCTGATAGATACCTTTTCTGTTCTTCTGTCAACTCGTCTATCTTCACTCCCATTACATCAAGTTTGAGTCTGGCAACCTTTCGATCCAGATCTTCCGGCATTCTGTACACTCTCTTCTCAAGCTTTTCCCAGTTTTCAGCTATATATTTCGCTGCCAGAGCCTGGTTCGAGAAACTCATATCCATAACCTCTACCGGATGTCCATCGCCAGCTACCAAATTTACAAGTCTACCCTCTGCCAGAAGGTAGAGCCTCTTATCACCCAAGTCGTATTCGGTAATGTACTTTCTCACTTCTCTCTTGCCTTTTGCAAGCTTTTCCAGATCATCAATGTCAATTTCTACATTAAAGTGTCCCGCATTCGCCAGAATTGCTCCATCTTTCATTTTTTTCATGTGTTCCTCTCTTATTACCCCTGTATTTCCTGTTGCGGTTATGAAAATGTCACCAATTTCAGCTGCCCTATCCATACTCATCACTGAGAAACCATCCATTAAAGCCTCAAGCGCCCTAATCTCATCAACCTCCGTAATCACAACCGTGGCACCCATTCCTCTCGCCCTCATCGCTATCCCACGACCGCACCAACCATAACCCGCAATCACAACATTTTTCCCTGCAATCAAAAGATTTGTAGCTCTCAATATCCCGTCCATAGTTGACTGACCTGTTCCATATCTGTTGTCGAACAGATACTTTGTGTATGCGTCGTTCACAGCAATGACTGGAAAAAGCAGTACTCCTTCCTTCTCCATTGCTTTGAGTCTTATAACTCCAGTTGTGGTTTCTTCACTTGCCCCCTTAACATTTTGAGCGTAATCTTTCATCTCTCCATGGAGAAGAAATATGAGATCTGCTCCATCATCTACTACAATGTCAGGTTTGAACCTAATAACTCTCTTAAGGGCGTCGTAGTACTCTTCAACACACATACCTCTCCTTGCAAAACATAAGATTCCTTCTTCTCTTAAAGCCTCAGCAACGTCATCCTGGGTGCTCATCGGGTTGCAGCCCGTTATAGCGACCTCAGCTCCACCTGCAATCAGAGTTTTAACCAGTACAGCAGTTTTCGCCTCAACATGTAACGCCATGCCAACTTTAAATCCTTCCAGCGGTTTTTCACGCCTAAACTCCTCTCTAACCATTGCAAGAACTTTCATGTGTCTTTCAGCCCATTCAATTTTGGCAAAACCTTCTTTCATCCAATCACCTGTCTAAAATCTTGCTACTTCTTCCAATCTATCTTCAAGTAAAGATAACCAGTCAGTTTTTGGTATGAAATTATCAACATCCCCAGAAAGTATTCTCTCAACATCATCAGCCACTTCTTCAGGAGTTTTCTCACTAGTATCGATCTCATAAACCATCTCGCAGCTNTCCAGAGCCTCAANAAGAATTACATCTAGTAGCTCCGCCTCCACATTTTCCATAACTTTCTCCTTACTCCACCCTTTTTCCATCAACCTGTTTTTTAAGATTAATGGATTACACCTCAGAACAATCGCAACCTCGGGTTTCAGGAGATGGGAAAGATGTCCCTCTACAATCCCCTCAAACTCAGTCCGATGAACTTTCTCTGCCAGCTTTTCCACATCCACAACAATTTCATCGTCTCCCCGCTCTACAACGCACTCATAAACCTCCGCAAGCTCAAGAACCGAGACCACCCTGTAACCCCTCTTCCTTAAAATTTTCGCAACCTCAGTTTTACCACATCCTGGAGTACCGGTCAGAGCTATCATTCCTATTACCCTATCTCTCTTCAAGCAACTCTTTCAAACATTTCAGGAAAAAGTTATTTTCGTCATTTCTACCGATGGTGACCCTCACGTAGTTCTTACCCATAATCCCACTGAAATCNCTTAAAATAACACCTTTTTTCATCATTCCTTCTACTAAACCCCCAACAGGTGATTCGAAAAAGAGAAAGTTCGCCTGAGATGGAAAAACCCTAACAATTCTTCTCATCTCCTCGTAAACGCGCTGTCTCTCATTTTTGATTTTTTTCACACAATTCCGCATCCATTCCAGATCACAAAGAGCTGCTATCGCTGCTCTTTCTGCCAGAGTCGAGACAGGAAAAGGAGTTGAGGCTGCTCTAAATTGCTTGACAAACCACTCAGGAAGATGAGCATACCCCACTCTGAGATTTGCAAGCCCAAATGCTTTTGAGAATGTTTTTGCGACAATGACGTTTTCCCCATCAGGTTCAAAAATCTTGTCAGCAAATTCGGCATAAGCACAATCCAAAAAAACAATTGCCTTTTTTTCCTCAGCAACGTCTATGACTGCTTTCAAAACTTCCTTCTTCTCTGTGTTTCCTGTAGGATTGTTTGGATTCGAGAACAGAATCAACTTCGTCTTCTCTCCAATGCTCTCCACTATATCTTCATCAACCTGGAAATTTCTTTCAGGCTTTCTAAAATAAATAACTTCCTTTCCGCATGACAGAAGCGTTAAATTGTGATAATACGGAAAGGTTGGAAATGGAATTAGAACTTCATCCCCTTCATCAATAAGAATGCGAAACAGAGTCTCAAGTATCCCATCCTCCCCAGCCCCTACTACAATTCTTTCATACTCCCACCCAGTGTAATCAGAGATCCTCTCTCTCAATTCCCTGTACTCTGGATCAGGATAGAGATGAAAATCCCTGAATTCTCTTACCACCTTTTCAACTTCAGGGCTTGCACCATATGGATTTTCATTGGAAGCGAGCTTCACCACTTTTNTCAATCCATATCTCCTCCTAACTTCTTCTATGTTTTTTCCAGGGATATACTCCTTAAGCCTCAAACACTTTCTAAGAACTTCCATCTTTTACCCTCTTAAACTGTTTTTAACTATCTTACAATTTCGATAGTTATTACCTTCCANTTTTCGTTTACCCCTCTCAATGTGGATACCATAGCCTCAATCACATTACCAAATATTTTTGTAACAAATTCATTCATCTCAATGTCCTCTCCATCCACCACAAGTCTGACCTCCATAACATCACCCCATATCAAAGCTCACATCAAAAAA
>MTNC01000061.1 GCA_002010285.1 Archaeoglobus sp. JdFR-41
CTCCCTCGTAGTGATTTCTATTACCTTGTAGTGAAGTTTCTGATAATTACTTAAAATTTTCGAAAGATTATTAACTTTTTAATATTTTATTTTGAAAAATTNTGATNAATTTTATTAAAATCTAATTAACTATAGATACATCTGAACACGTCATGGCGAGTCAATAAATTGCAAGAGATATGCGATNGAGAAGGAAAGAATGAAATATTCATTGTTATTTCAGGCTATTCGATGAGACTTCACATGATATCAGTTTCAACCGCCCTCATACTGGTTTTAGTGGGTTGTACCCAGAATGGTCTCTATATAGCTGAACCATCTAAGGTGGAACTTTGCTCGAAGATATGGCGCTATGACCTCGAATGNGCCATAAATCACACACTGAATACATCTCAAATCAAAAAGGTTGAGAACCTGGCTCAGAGTCTTAAAGGTAGAAATTGTATCGAAACTTCCTGGAATGTACTGTCATGGATCGAAAAGAATATAAAATACGATTCTATGAAAGCTGCTTCTCCTCCACCTGTGATACAGATTGTAGGGAACGAGATTACGGTGATCTCAGGATCAGATAGAATTTATCAAACTCCTGTGGAGACTGTAACGCTAAGAAAGGGTATATGTGGAGATTATGCTATTCTCACTGCAGCGCTACTCCTTGCCTCTAACTGCTCGCCGGTTTACATTTTTAATCTCAGTTTTGGAAAGAATATTCCGAATCACATCACAACTTCGATTAAGCTGAATGGCACTCTCTACATACTGGACCAGCACCTACCTCCAATGGATACAGGAAGCTACCTCACAAAACTCAGAAGTGAAGGAAAGCAAATCACCCACATAAGACTATACCGAGTAAGTACAAATGGCATAGTGGAGATGTCTGAGGTAGACTACAGATTCATGAGGCAATTTGATTATTCCATTAAACCAGAAGATCTGGAATTCCTTAAAATAAGGATTNCCGACTTGATAAAAGAGGAGTATGGCATCAAAGAGGACTCCAGACTTGGTGATGAACTACCACCAGGATATAAAACTGGAAAGAGCTTCACATTGAGAATTGATGGTCTGGCAGATTACTACANTCCGATTTTCAAAAGTCAACTTGCTGAGTTTATATTCAAGACGATTAAGTCTCAGAGGAGTCTTGATTCAATTTTAAGGAAGTCTGAAGCTTTCAGAATATACATCACTCCAGATAATTCAGATCTGGTGGTTTACATCTACACAGCAATGTAGGTTAATCAGAAAATTTTTAAAACAAATCAGGAAAATTTGACTTATGAGAAGTGCGGAAGGTTGTCCTGAGTGCAAGTTCTACCTCGTTAAAGGAGATGTGAGAAGTTGCGAATGGTTCGAATCAAGAATATCAAAGATCTTCCCTCGCTGGATACAGGATTTCAGATTGGGAAAATTAAGATTTTACAGCTGTGGATTTTTTGAAAAAAGAGGATAAATCTTTCAGGTGCTCTTTGCGAGGATGTACACAGTATAACTTCCTTCAGAACTCTCATCAGCTCTGATGTGTATGTAAACATCAACCTCCGATGGCTCTGAAGATGTACCAGCAGGAACGCTGAGTTTGTTCGAACTGGAAATCGTTTTTCCATCAGTTGTACGGAATGATACCGAGACAGTACGGGGATCAGCGCCCTGAACGATACTCTCGAAATATATTTCCTTTTCAATACCTGCATTTCTAACTGTAATTTTCTTTACAAACTCAGATCCCCTTGAAACGGTCGCAGTAAAACTCGCAGGACTGACAGTAAGATCAGAATCAACAATATCCAATTTACCCTTAACAGAAAAGTGATAGATTGCTCCAACTCCAATTGAACTTGCCATAACCAGGATAATGTATATTGCTAACCATTTGCTAAACTTCATGAATCACCAGACCCAGAGTGATTTAAAAAATTTGCTATGCTTTATGGTGAGCCGATGCTAAAAGGGTGAAACGAAACATAAAATGCAAAAAGTAGCTCAAGAATGACTGCAAGTTTAAGAATTCTCAGCTTCTTATCAGCAAAAAAGAAAGAAATTGATAGAGCAACGAATGGTGTAAAGGTTAACAGAAGCAAGCCGTAAAAGGCTGCAAATTCCCAGATCTGATCTTCAGTCATTCTACCGATGATGAATGAGGCTACAGAAATTGCAAGACCAATATAAAATAGAATGCTAACCATTCTCGCAAAAATTTGCTCGTTCATTTCACCACCCGACGATTCCAGCCAGTCCCTTGTAGATGTTTGTGGCAGATGCGATTAACATTATTAGCATCACGGCTCCACGTATCGTTCTTGGTTTTACACGAAGTGTAAGCTCAGCCCCTATTTTGGATCCGAGTGTCATGCCAAGAATTGCCGGAATTGCTATTGCTGGAAGAACNGCATCTTTGGACATGTAAACCCAAGCTGCAATAGATGTGTTCAGGAGAATTATTAGCATGCTGGTAGCAACTGCAACTCTTATCGGAAGGAGCATTACCAGATTCAAAACAGGAACGTTTGCCCATCCCGCCCCAAGACCAAACATCCCTGCAACCAGTCCAACTCCAGCAAAAAAAATCAGTGCAACAGGTGTATTGCTTGCTCTGTAAGTTATTTCCGAATCCAGACTTGGTTCATAACACCTCCCTTCCATAGAGAATAGTTTACATATCGGATCAGGATCCTTTGGTTCNGGAAATTCAATTCTTTCTGTAAATATCATCACAGCCAGGATAAGAGCAAGTAAAATCCCAAGAGCAAGTGTTATGTAAAACTTTCCTTCTGGAAACTCTCGTGAAACGTAAAGTCCAAGATTTCCTCCTATAAACGCGGTTATATTGGAAACTGCCACCAGAGGTAGAACGAGTTTGAGATTCGTGAAGCCTCTTCTCATTGCNGTGGGTGATGAGGTCATTGCGCTTGCTAATGCCACCATAACTCCAGCTCCACGAATNTAATCTACATTAAGCGGTGAAAACGCTGTCAGCAGTGGAACAAATATAACTCCACCTCCAACTCCAGAAACGGGTGCTATAATCCCGATAACTAAAGAAAAAAAGAACACTGCAACTTCGAGCTGCATGCTAATCCCTGCACACAATGATCGTCGACTTTGATTTTTTCAACAGCACTTCACAGGGATCGCGACCAAACAATCGGGAGATAGGACTTTTCTTCATTCCGATAACTATCATTTCCGGCTTAATNTCCTTTTCAAGCAGTAGAATTCTGTCTGCAAGCTTTCCAAAAGTGACTTTCACATCAGAAACTTTCAGACCCATGCTTTCAAGTTTCTCTTTGTAGGACTCCAGTTTTCTGAGTGTTTCCGACATCATCCTGTGGTATGCACTCAACTCCTTCTCCTCTGACACAATAGGTGGTATTTCTATTTCTTTTACAAAAAGCAGATAAACTTCTGTTCTTAGACCTAATTCTGCCAACCTGAGTAACTTCTCGAAGGCTATTTTTCCCCTCTCTGTCTCATCCATGACCAAGAGAAGTTTGCCCATAATTACCACTGAGTCTATGTATTATTACTTATTTTATTCTACTGGTATACCAGCGAAAGTCACTTCCCTTCTAATTACTGCAGCCCCTCCACATACGCCATCAGTTCCTCTTCAGACATCCTGACCCACTTGTTGTAGAGATCTCTTATTTTTTCAATCGGACCAACTTCAACCCTGTAGAGGTTTATAACGCCAAGTAACTCACCTGGCCTAATTTTACCGTCAGCCACCGGTAGAAACAGAACTTTTCTTATGTTACCTCCTTCCTCAACTTTCCAAGGTGGGCAATCGCAGTGAACATCCACCACTGCACCAATAGCATGTCTCATTATCTGAAGTGGGTAGAGTACAGTATTTCGCGGGATCTCAATTTTCCTTATTTCTACAAGTACAGGTTTGCCCTTTCTCACCTCCTTTTCTTCATTTGCAATAAGAACCTCCCATCTTGCAACGGGACTTCTTCTGTAACCATGTGGTGCGATTGTTATTTCCTCTCTTTTAATCTGTCCCATTCTTCTGTAAACGATGTTAACTTTCTGTGGATTTTTCTCTACCAAAATTGGTTTCAACTCTCTTACACCAACATAATAAACATTTATAACACCAATCAAATCTCCTTTTTCAATCTCACCATCCTCCACAGGTAAAAATATAGCCTGCTGGATCTTTTTCTCATCTTCAACTNTGGAAGGTTTACCGAGCTGGACAACATCAAGAACCGTTCCGTATGGATTTCTCATAATTGGCAGCGGAACGACAACGGTATTTGGAGGCAAGTTTATCTCCTTAATTTTAACTCTCGTAACTTCTCCTGCTTTGAATGCGATATTTTCATCAGCTATAAGTACTTCCCACATTCCAACGTGTGTTCTGGTATACCCAAAGACTTCAGTTTTAATTGGTAAACGGTAGATGTTACCATCATCTCTCCATGTTATATTTGCTTCTACGATTTCCTCACTCAGCTCAACCTTCTGTGGTTTGAGGTTCAAAAGTCTGTTTAAAAGTCCTGTTTTTATAAAGAACACTTTCAAAACACCGACAAGATCTCCTTTTCTTATTTCTCCGCTATCCACNGGCATGAAAAGAACTTTGCTTATACACTTCTCCTCCTCCACCCTTTGGGGTATTCCGCATTCAACCACGTCAATTACTGAACCAAGAGCATGTCTCATAATGTGAAGGGGGCCAACCATCGTATTTTCGGGGATTGTAATTGTTTTCACCTTCACAATCACCGGTACACCCTTTTCAACAGGTATGTCTTCATCGGCTATCAGAGTTTTCCACTGGGTTATTGGGACCATCCTGTAACCAAATGGTTTCAGCTCGATTTGCATTCTGCCAATCTCTCCACCAATTCTGTCTGCCCAGTATGTGATCTCTACCTTCATTGAACCACCTATTCACATGATTAATGCTTTCAATTTGGGAGAATTGGATCGATATAAATAATTTATTATGATTAATTATTAACTTTTCTGTAAAGTTACTCTTATTGAAGATACTTTCATACTTCAGGTGTTTTTTGCCTAACTGGCTCTAAAAACATCTAAAAACTTTAAGGATACACCCTACCCTCGGGATTAATGTATCCATACATCGTCTGACACACCACATTTTTAAGACCGCAATCCTTCAGTATGCCCCAAACCCGGTACATTTGATTAAAACTCGGTCTTTTAATTTTGCTTCTAAACTCTGCTCTGTAATCAAGAGCGCAGACCTGAACCTCTGTGCTGATACCTGAAATCTTCTCACCAATTTCACGAATTTCATCAAGAGCTATCAATTCTGGATTGTAGGGTATGCCAACCCCCACAAACACCCTCTCAACACCGTATTCGTTCAGAACATACTTAAGAGTCATCCAACTCGTTTTAAGGTATTTCTTTCCAATTTCACCGCCAACACCCGTTATTCGCAAAAACGTATCAAGATGAAGGGCCTTGATGTCAATTCCAATATCCGTCATACCGGCCTCCACCAGTTCATCTATGTAGTCCGGAGTTACGATCGTTGCATTGGTGTCCACGTGAAATCTGGCTTCTCTGTCTGGATTCAATCTCCGGAGTTCTCTGATGTAACTTATCAACCACTCCCTGTTGAGTGTGCACTCCCCTCCTGAAATGGCCATTCTGTCAACACCGATTAACTTTCGCAGAGCGGTCATTTTTCTGGCAGCCTCAAACGGTGTCATGGGAATATCTTTACCACAGTAGGTTGTGGTCCAGTTCTGACATTGTGGACATCTGAGGTTGCAGCCACAGGCAAAACAGGCAGCTTCAATGTAGCGTCTTCCCTTGAGCCACCAGGGTGTGCCGACACCTCCAACAGTGTGTCCGCTGAAGCCGTGAACAAGTCTTTTTAGACGTGGAACATCAGTTTTTATAATCATACCATCTTGGACTGGTGTTACACAGCTTGGTTTAAGTCTACCACTGATTTCAACAGCACAGCTCCAGCAACCACCAACTTCACATGGAGCGAAAATTTTGTTCTTTTCAGGAAACCTCGTAAATTCATATCCAGCAAGTTCGAGAGCCGATTTTACTGTAATTCTTTCGGGAACTTGATGGGTTTCTCCGTTTATCTTTACCTTAACGTAACCTGAAATTTCTCTTTCCACCATGCTAACTGCTTCATTTGGGCAAGCTAAGCTGCAGGCTTTGCATCCCACGCAAGAATCTGATTGACATACATACTCCCTGCAATAGTTACACTCCGCGCACCTCTCCGTCCGAACCGCCCTGTAAAAAACCTTACCAGGCATTGTAAAAAATGCGTTAGGTGATCAATAAGGGTTTGCCTTATATGTAGGCANGAAGAAACACTTCCGTGTTCCGGCGAAAACTGAGGTTGAACGCTCTGCAGGTGGAAGTGTCTACTCGGTGTCAACTTAACTGCGTGATGTGTCCTAAGTCAGCTTTCAGAAGAGATTGGATCTCGAAAAATATGGACCTGGACGTTTTCAGAAGTTTACCTTTTCGCAACTTTCGTTACGTTCACCTTCAGGGTTGGGGAGAACCGCTTCTGAATCCAGAAATTGCCGAAATGGTTGACATCGCAAAAAGCTACGGTTGTGAGGTAGGCATAACTACAAACGGGATCCTTCTTGGTGAATTTCTGGATGTAATTGCTGGGATGGATCTTGTTGCTGTTTCCATTGCAGGTGTAGAGGAACATGAGGAGATAAGAGGATGTAACCTGAACGACTTGCTGCAGAACATCGAGCTACTCTCAGAGAGAAGGAGAAGTGGTAAACCGAAAATAGTCGTGGTTACAATGATGTTGAAAGACACAATTAGGTCGCTCCCAAAGGTTGTTGAAATTGCGAAAAAACGTGGTGCGGACGAGGTGATCGCCAATAACCTTGATTACATCCCCCACGAAAGTCTCGTGGGAAGAGAAGTGTTCACCGATGGACCAAATCCCTACTCAAAAATCATAGAGAGGGCAAGTATTGAGGCAAAAAGAAAAGGGATTCGTTTCGTGGCAAAACCNGTACGCCTCGAAGAAGCTCTCATGTGCGCTGAAAATCCACTGAGAAACTGTCTGATTACGGTCGACGGTAGAGTTTCTCCATGCGTGTATCTCCATCTACCAACGAAAGCAGATAAAATACCCAGATACTTCAGAGGTAGAAGGGTTGAGGTGCCAAAAATTTATTTTGGAAAGGCTGACGACTTTATAAGAGCATGGAGGAGTAGAGAGTACACAAAATTCAGATCAAGTTTTGAAAAAAGAATTTTTGCGATATACGACGCCATGTTGT
>MTNC01000091.1 GCA_002010285.1 Archaeoglobus sp. JdFR-41
CAATAAAAGATGTTGTTCGTACACTGATTGGCAGAAAGCTCCTGATTTTTGGAAACAGCTACAGGAGCGTTGAAACGATAAACTGGATTCTCAAAAAAGAGNGTATCGATGCTGCAGTGCACAAAAGTGGGCTGCCAAANAGAGTCAGGGAGAAAGTAGAAGAGGCTTTTAGAGANGGNAGAATCAGGATTGTTGTAGCAACCCCAACTCTNGAACTCGGGATAGACATCGGAGATGTTGATGCTGTAATCTCTGAACTCGTGCCTTACAGCCAGTTTCTTCAGAGAGTAGGTAGAGCTGGAAGAAAAGGGCAAAAAAGCATTGGGATTTTAATGCTAAGGGCTGACGATTCTATAAGCACGTACTACAGAGCAAATCCAGAGGAATATCTGAAAGAGAATGCAAGTGGTTATGTTGAGAGGAAGAATGAGGAAGTAATGAGATATCAGATTGTTTCAATGTGTATGGAAAAACCTGCCAAAAAAGAGGAGATTGANACTAAAATTGCTGAAAGACTCTTAAGAGAGAGGCTTCTGACTTTTAACGGTGAGAAATACTTTGCGACCGAAAAAGGCAAACGTTTTGTTAGAAAGTTCAACATGCGAGGTATTGGGGACTCTGTGAGGATGTACTGTGATGGAGAGTTGATCGGAGAGAGAGTTTTACCTGTGGCAGTTAGGGAGCTTTATCCGGGAAGTATAGTGCTCCACAATGGGGAGAGATACAGATGTGTAGAGGTAAATTTGAGAAAACTGAGGGCAGAGCTGGAAATAGCTGGTCACGGAGAAGATGTAACAGAACCACTTTACGCATCCATACCAAAAATCACCGAAACTGAAGAAGAAATTGAAAAACCTGTTAACGCTGTTTACTGCAATCTCGAAATAACAATTAGCGTCTATGGATACATCGAGAGGAGTATATTCTCAAAAGAGAAAAAAGATTACTTCTATCTTGACGAACCAATCAGTTACTCATTTCCGACTAAAGGATTTGTCTTCTCGGCCCCATTTCCGGAGGAGGAAGATTACGATGACTACTATGCAGGTACCTTCCATGCTCTTGAACACGTGCTGATAGAGGCAAGTGATGCATTGACAGGAGGAGGAAGCAGGGAAATGGGTGGTATTTCAACACCTGATGGAGATATATTTGTTTATGACGCCGTCTTTGGTGGAAGTGGGCTTAGTAAACTGCTTTTCAACAGATTGAGAAGGGCATTTGAGGTTGCNTATGAAATTCTTTCCAAGTGCGAATGTAAGCGAGTAGATGGCTGTCCCAGATGCACATACAGTTACCAGTGCGGTAATAACAACCAGCCACTTAACAGAATCGGAGCTATGAAATCAGCTGAGCTTGTTCTGGTAGGTAAAAAAAGAGAAACTGATTGGTATAAATATACCGATGTTACTGACTTCCAGTATTTCCCAGGTTGAACAATTCAACAGAAGCAAAAATTAATAACTTCCCAGTTATTCGCTAAACCATGCGGATTTACACAAGCGAGATAACACCGGATGACGAGGGTAAGAAAGTTACACTATACGGGTGGGTCCATGAAGTCCGCGATCTTGGGGGATTGGTTTTCGTAATACTCAGAGATCGTGAAGGATTTGCACAGATAACTTTACCAAAAAAGTTTGTTAATTCTGATGTTTTTAAACTTGCTAAAAAGCTAAGACGTGAGAGTGTTATACGGGTTGATGGGACTGTTAAAAGTGAGTCAAAAGCTCCTGGTGGTTTTGAAATCATTCCTGACAAAATCGAAGTTCTCAATGAAGCTGATGCACCACTTCCTCTTGAAGTAACAGAAAAAGTGCCAGCAGAACTTGACACTCGTCTGGATCACCGTTTCATGGACTTGCGAAGACCGAGAGTTCAGGCAATTTTCAGAATCAGACACCAGGTTATGCAGAGTATACGTGAATATCTAAGTAGCGAGGGATTCATAGAAGTCCATACCCCTAAAATAGTCTCAACAGCTACGGAAGGTGGAACTGAGTTGTTTCCGATAAGTTACTTCGAAAAAGAAGCGTTTCTCAATCAGAGTCCACAGCTCTANAAACAGGTATTGATGGGAGCAGGTTTTGAAAAAGTATTTGAGATAGGGCCGATCTTCAGAGCAGAGGAGCATAATACAACCAGACATCTTAATGAGGCNATCTCCATAGACATCGAAATGAGTTTTACAGACCATGAAGGTGTGATGAAAGTCTTGGAGAATCTTGTGGCGAAAGCTTACGAAGACGTAGCGGAAAAATGTCAGAAATATCTGGAAAGGCTCGAGATTGCAATTGAAGTTCCCGAAACACCATTTGAAAGAATAACGTATGATGAAGCACTTGAAATTGCTGCTAAGAAGGGTGAAGAAATTCCATGGGGTGAAGATCTGACAACGACTGCTCTCAGGCACGTAGGCAATGAGATCGGTGGGCTGTACTTTATAGTTGACTGGCCAACAGAGTCAAAACCATTTTACGCCATGCCTTACAGTGACAGACCTGANCTCAGCAAGAGCTTCGATCTGATGCATGGATGGCTTGAACTTGCAAGCGGAGCACAGAGAATACACCTCTACGACATGCTTGTTGAGAACATAAAAGCAAAAGGTATGAACCCCGAGAGTTTCAGCTTTTATCTTGAAGCGTTCCGCTATGGTATGCCCCCCCATGCCGGTTGGGGACTGGGAGCTGAAAGATTGATAATGGCTATGCTGAATCTGGAAAATGTGAGNGAAGCAGTACTGTTCCCGAGAGATAGGCAAAGACTAATTCCTTGAATGTTTTTTAACTTCAGATTTTTACAGTATCTTTTTGAGTAGAATTAATAATGTCTTCTTCAAAATATATATAAAAGAAAAATCTAACATTAAATTTATATAGATTCAAATTCATGTGAATTATGAAGGCAAAGGTTTGTAAAAACCTGGCCTTGATACTTCTGGCACTGATATTCCTGACAGCGATTTTGACTCCAGTACAAGCTTCTTCTAAAACAGTTACGATTTATGTGGATACCTCTGCAATTGATGCGCGAAGCGATCTCACTAAAGAGCAGAAAAATGACCTAAAAAATAAGATCNTAGAGGATATAAAGTCCAACTTTGAAAAAGCGGTTGGAAAAGACAACGTAATTGTTACCAACGATCCTAAAAAGAAGAAAGAAGCAGACAGAATTGTGAACATCAAACCGGGGAATTCAACACCACCGGGAAGCGCATGGGGATCTTGGGAGCACGGGAGCAGTACTGTTGATGTATACCTTGGTGAATTCATGGATGACAAAAGTGTTGCTGACAATTTCAAAACGAATGGTAAGTGGGACACGACCAAACTCGGAAAAGCAATAGGACATACTGCTGGTCATGAGCTTGGACACTCATACTCCATCGGTCATAATGGGCAGACTGGGGCAAAGCGAAGCAAAATGACGAAGGGGTCAAACATTCCTGCTTCAGACAGAGCGACTACTGACTTCGATTTCGACAAACACAGTGTGGATGTTTTGAAGAAAAACTGGAAGAAGAAGCCGTGTAAAACTGCACAGGACTATGATCAGAAAGTCCTGATTACGCACTACTGGGAAGAACCATTCNTACCACATAAACCGAATGAACTTGGATCTGTTGACGCACTTTTTTCGTTTGAGGGAACACTTTCACAGTTCTTCGAGTTTGGAGTGCTGGGAGAAGACACAGACGGTGGAGCTGAAGACGGTAATTCTGACTTCGATTTCATCTATAAAAGCTCGATGTTTGGGAATGAGACTGACGCTGAGATGATAACCTTCATTATGGGTGCACATAACCACACCCAGTTCGTACTCAGAGGGAGAGAGGGCACTGAGTATGCAGGTCGCTGGTTTATTCTGAATGAGAGCAATGTCGTACTTGATGACTTTGTCACCACTCCCTANGGTGTTAACATTTCACACGTTGTACTAATGATGTGGGATATTGACGGTATTCCGGGAATGGATGTGGTGGTAATGCTGGATTCACTGGCTTACGGGGAGAATAGTAGTCTGTTTAATGGGTTCACCTATGAATNACTGTTTCCTCCAGTTGCAAACTTTTCATATTATCCCTCTCCACCCTTTGCCGGAGACCTGATAACCTTCAACGCTTCACCGAGTAACGATCCTGATGGCGATATAGTGAGCTATGAGTGGGACTTTGGAGATGGTGAAAGTGCTGTTGGAGAAATTGTACAGCATTCATACCTTAGCAAAGGCTCTTACAACGTCACTTTGACCGTAAGAGATAATGACGGAATTAAAGAGACCAAAACTGTACCCATACAAATTCACGCTACCTGTAGTGTGCATGTGGCTCCAGTCTCTCCTGCAGTGCTTGGCTCAAACTTCTCAGTAAGCATAATGGCCTATAACGTAACAAATCTTACCGCTTTCAACCTCTTCCTCAAATACAATGTCTCCTCGATAGAGTTTGTGGGATGGAATNTTGGCTCNGACGTTGCAGGGTTAAACATATTTTACTCAATTACTTCTGATGGAGTGGTTGAGATTTCTGCTGCCTCATTTCCACCTTTAACGTACAATGGAGACCTTGAAATTGCAACTTTAACTTTCAGAGCAAATAACCCGGGTGTTAGCGAGATCACTTTTGACCCTGAAAGTAGGGTTATGTTTTTCGATGGAGCCAATGTTACTCCCATGATAGGAGTTAGCTTTACTGGAGCTTGGATTAATGTAACTGCTGCTCAACCAGGAGACATTGATGCTGATTCTGACGTTGACTTCAATGATCTAATAGGTGTGCTGAATCTGATCCTCACTGGCAGCTACAACCCAGCCGGGGATATAGATGGGGATGGGGACATAGACTTCAACGATCTAATCGGAGTTCTGAATTTAATCCTTAGGTAGTTGGGTGGAGAAGCATAAGATATTCTTTATTTTTATTTATTGTTTTTTTGTTTTGTTTGTATGCTTAGTGCAAGTTAGAGACACAATTCGAATAGAATAGGAAGATTTTCGACGAAAATATTATAATGTTCCAACTCAAAGAACTGAAAATTTCAACGAGGTGGGAGTGTGCGAGTTGGTGTCTCAGTTTTGGTTTTGGTCTGGCTGGCTTGTTTAGGAGTGGTTAGCGCAACAACCACAGCAACACTGACCTACGCAGGTTATCTAACAGATAGCAATGGAAATCCTCTTGATGGGAGTTACTCTATAGTCTTCAGGCTTTTTGATTCAGAAAGTGGAGGAACTGAGCTTGATAGTTACTCGGCAACAGTTAGCGTGTCAGATGGCTACTTCACTCAGGATATAAGTTTTGACAGAGATTACTTTGATGGAAGGGGTCTCTGGCTGGAAATTGAAGTGAATGGAGAAACACTTTCTCCAAGGATAAGTTTAAGTGATGTTCCNTATGCTGTTGGAATAAGACCCGGACTGTATGTCGAGAGTCTCGCAAACTCATATCTTGCATGTTTTAACAATACAGGTGGAAGCAAAGCTGAACTTGCGAAGTCAGGAACTTTATTTGATGTTAATCCACCAATGCTTGTTGAGACATGGGACTACGGGGTGGTTGGCAGAGTTTATACTGGCCCATGGGGTGTACTGGGCTTCTACCACTTTTCGGTCAACCAAGGATCGCGAAAGGCCGGAGTGTATGGTGAATTCCAGAACGCAACAGGTATGCTTGGAACAGAGGTCAATGGTAAAGCAGTGGGAGTCTATGGAGTAACTGGCGACTACGGGGTTTATGGAAACGGGACTGAGATAGGAGTTTACGGTGTTGGGGACAGAGGAGTTTATGGTAAGGATGTTGACACAGGAAGCTATGGAATTCTTGGAAATGGCGACTACGGGGTTCATGGTGTTGGAGGTGAGATGGGAGTTTATGGTGTTGGGACTGAGACAGGAGTTTACGGTGTTGGGACTGAAAGGGGGGTGTATGGTACTGATGGAGCTTACAGAGGGGTACTGGGTGGTTCCATGACAATAGCAGATTCTTTTGGCAATACGTACACTATCTACTCAGGAGCTATGGGCCATTACCGTACTTGCTTCCTTGGATTTTGCAGCAATTACTATGGTGCACTTGGTGCAACTGTGGATGGGATCGGATACTCGTTTTACGGCGATGGGGACTTCCGCAATTATGGCGATGGGAAGTTTCACGGTAGCTTGGAGGTCACCGACGATCTTGTGGTTAGTGGTACAAAGAACTTCGTAATGCAACATCCAGTTGATAAATCAAAGAAAATCTACTATGCTTCCCTCGAAGGACCTGAAGCTGGAATATACATTAGGGGAACGTCAAAGCTCGAAAATGGTTACGCAATCATTGAGTTACCGGATTACTTTGCTCTGATAGCTTCGGGACAATTAACCGCACAGGTTACGGCGAAACTTGACAGTGGAAAGTTTACCATAGTAAATGTTGAGGAGATAACAAAACATCACCTTGTGGTCAGAGGGATCTACATCGACGGAACTCCATCCAATGCAGAGTTTGATTACGTTGTTTACGCTGAGAGGCTTGGTTATGAGAACTTCGAGCCTATAAGGGGAGGGGAATGAGAGTTTCGCTCCTCTGCCTGATTACAATAGTTGTTACTATTTCATCAGTAAGTGCAATTGAATCAGCAAACTATAAACTAACCAGTGTTAATGTCAAACTCAGTTCAGAGAATTTTACACTCTCTGGCTCGTTTGTTTCTTCCCTATCTGAGAGTGCAAGCTACGAACTCCTCTCGTCGATCTGGTGGTATCCTATTGGAGACGTTGCACCAGCATTTGTCCTTGGAGATCTTGATGGGGATGATGATGTAGACTTCAACGATCTCATAGGTGTGCTCAACCTAATCCTTACAGGTGGTTACAACCCAGCCGGGGATATAGATGGAGATGGGGACATAGACTTCAACGATCTAATCGGAGTTCTGAATTTAATCCTTAGGTAGTTGGGTGGAGAAGCATAAGATATTCTTTATTTTTATTTATTGTTTTTTTGTTTTGTTAGTATGCTTAGTGCAAGTTAGAGACACAATTCGAATAGAATAGGAAGATTTTCGACGAAAATATTATAATGTTCCAACTCAAAGAACTGAAAATTTCAACGA
>MTNC01000069.1 GCA_002010285.1 Archaeoglobus sp. JdFR-41
AGCAATTCCACCATTTTCATCTCTTAAAACAGCATAATCCCATGCAATTACTCTTTCTTCACCCTTTGCTGTTATAATCGGACTCTCACAGTATGTTGCTGGCACAGATTCACCAGAAATGACTTTTCTGAAAACAGATTTCACATTTTCTCTAATCTCATCAGGGACAAAATTCTCAAACCAATCTTTTCCCACAATCTGTTCCTCACTGTATCCAAGTAATTCACGGGTCTTCCGGTTAATAAACAATACCTTGCCATCTTTATCAAGAGCTATGATGATGATTCCTGCAACTTCAAGGTACTGTCGAATGTCCATGCCANCCAGCTCTCTTACCACTGNAACAATAACTTCTTGTGCAATTGNTATATATCTCTTTCGGAAATAATTGTCAGTCAGCTTTAATTTGATTTCAAACANTGTTGATGATATTAATTCCCATCAAGAGTCAAGAATTTAAAGTATTTTCTATAAAAAGGTTTATCTACCTATAGTTTAAACTGAATCCTTATATTTTAAATATTTAAATATCTTCATAATAAAATTGATTACTTGAAAACTGCAAAAGTTTTAACGTTATGACTTCGACTGCTGAGCATGTATTCACTTCGCTGCATCGAGTGTGGCAGAGAGTGGGATGAGGACGCATACACATGCAGCTGTGGTGGGCTTATAGAAGTGGTAATCGACACCGATAAAATTGAAGTTGATTTCTCCCTTGATGGTTTGAATTTGAGTGTATGGAAGTACAGATGTCTTCTCCCTGTGAAAACACAACCTGTAACCTTGAAAGAAGGCGGAACACCACTGTACAGAGCCAAAAATCTCGAGAAAGAGCTTGAATTGAAAGAAATATACATAAAGCACGAGGGATTGAACCCCTCCGGTTCATTTAAGGACAGGGGGATGACCGTAGGAGTTACAAAAGCTCTTGAACTGAAGAAAAGGGCAGTTGCATGTGCTTCAACCGGAAACACATCTGCCTCAATGGCCATGTACGCAGCAAAAGCTGGGTTAAAAGCCTATGTCCTTCTCCCAGCAGGTAAAGTGGCACTCGGAAAAGTCGCACAGGCTCTCATGCATGGAGCCAGAGTTATTGGCATCGACGGAAATTTTGACGTTGCACTCGAACTTGTGAGGGAGATCTGCCAACTGGAGAACTTTTATCTTCTTAATTCGGTAAACCCATTCAGACTTGAAGGNCAGAAAACAATTGCTTATGAGATAGTAGATGAAATCGGATTACCTGATAGAGTTATACTTCCAGTTGGAAATGCTGGAAATATTTCCGCCATATTCAAAGGTTTTAAAGAGTTCAAAGAACTGGGGCTGACGGATGGGCTTCCAAAAATGACCGGTATTCAGGCAGAAGGTGCAGCACCGATCTACAGGTCTTTTATTAAAGGAAAAATGGAAATCGAGCCATTTGAGTCTCCTGAAACGGTTGCCACTGCCATACGAATTGGAAACCCCGTAAATGCAAGAAAAGCCCTCAAGGCTATTTACGAGTCAGGAGGAGTTGCTGAAATTGTCAGTGACGGTGAAATTATCGACGCTCAAAAATTCCTTGCTTCCAAGGANGGCATTGGAGTTGAACCAGCATCAGCTGCAAGTGTTGCAGGTCTTAAAAAGCTTGCAGAAAAAGGAGAAATTGATCACGANGAGAAAATCGTCTGCATCGTAACAGGAAATTTGCTGAAGGATCCTGAAACTGTGATCAAGGTTTGTGGAGAACCAGTAGTTGTCGAACCAAGGCTGGATGCCGTAAGGAGTGTTCTTTAGTCAATTTTTACTGTGACCTTGAAGCTTGTGAATCAGTGTAAATCTCAGGCAAAAATACAGGTCATTGTTACATGTATTTTCCGAAGAGTATTTAAAGTAAATTCAACATTATAGTATAATCCGGGGTGAAGCATATGGATTTTGAACTTTCTGAAGAGCAGAGGATGTTGAAGCAGGCAATTAGAGAGTTCGCAGAGAAAGAAATAAAACCATACGGTAGGGAGTATGATGAGAAAGGAGAGTATCCCTGGGAAANACTTAGAAAAGCAGCAAAACTTGGATACGTTGGTATGGATCTTCCTGAAGAGTACGGTGGAGCTAACATGGACTTCCTGAGCTGCTTCATTGCTGCTGAAGAGCTCACAAGAGCGGACAGCGGTGTAGGCTCGGCAATTGCTACGGCAACACTTGGCTGCCCTATGATCAAGTACTTTGGAACGGAGGAGCAGAAAAAGAAGTATCTTNTTCCTGTCACAAAAGGGGAAACCACATCAGCAATAGCAATAACAGAGCCCGATGCAGGAAGTGATGTCGTTGCAATGAAAACAAGGGCTGAAAAGACGGATGGAGGATGGATACTCAATGGTACAAAGACGTTCATAACGAATGGAAGTATTTCAGACTGGGTCGTAATCCTCGCAAAAACAAATCCAGAGGCCAAGCACAGGGGTATAAGTGCTTTCGTCGTCGAAACTGACTGGGATGGATACGAGGCGAGGAGAATAAAGAAAATGGGGTTAAACTGTCACGACACGTGCGAGGTGTATCTGAAAGATCTCTTTGTCCCGGAAGAGAACCTTGTGGGGCAGGAGAATTTTGGATTTTACCAGCTCATGAGATTCTTCAATGAAAGCAGAGTCGGAGTTGGAGCCATACAGCTTGGCATGGCTGTGGGCGCTTATGAAAGAGCATTTGAGTATGCAAAGGAAAGAAAGACGTTTGGGAAACCGCTTATTGATCACCAGGCAATCCAGTTCAAGCTGGCAGACATGTGGATGAACATACAGGCTGCACGCCTTCTGGTTTACAAGGCTGCATGGCTGATCGACCAGGGGAAACCAAATCCAGCCTTGAGTTCAGCAGCCAAGCTGTTTGCAAGTGAAGTGGCAATTAAAACAACGTATGAAGCTGTCCAGATATTTGGTGGATATGGCTACAGTAAGGAGTACGATATAGAGAGGTACTACAGGGATGCAAGGGTTGGCACCATATATGAGGGAACGAGTGAGATTCAGAGACTGATAATAGCCAGAGTTCTGGCTGGTAAAATCAGATTTTAGCCCATTTTTTACAACTTCGCTGAAATTAAGCTCAAAATTTTTAAATACCATAAATCAAATTTTAAAGTGGGTGAAATCAAATGGGATTCCTCGACAAACTGCTCGGTAAATCTGAGAGAATTTCAGTTGACGAGTACGAAGAAATCGACCTCAGTGAGTATGAGGCAGAAATAAAAGAGGAAGCTGAAACATACGTGAGAGTAGCTGAAGTTACCGGTTTAAATGAAATTCCTGAAATCAGGAGACAGATATACGAGGGTAATATAGTAGTTGCTGACATCGCATTTCTCAAACACGATAAGCTAACTCTCGACAGAGTTTTGAAAGACTTAAGGCAACTTGCAGAAGACGTGAACGGAGACATCGTTGGTCTGGGTGAGGATTACATTCTGATAACACCAACTGGAATAAAGGTAGATCGTGACAAAATAAGGGTCACAAGATGAGCTCTCCCAGCTGTCCAGTTTGCGGGAGAGAGCTCAGAATAGTCGTTACCACCTATGAGGTTCCATTTCTGGACAGAATACTGCTTACCTCCATTAGCTGTGAGTGTGGATTCAGACATGCTGACTCGGTTGTGGTTGATGCAAAGGAGCCGACAAGATACACCATCAAGATAAACAAGAATAATCTTTTCACGAAGGTCATCCGTTCCACTTCAGGCACCATCCGAATACCGGAAATCGGCACATCAATTGAGCCAGGTCCAGCAAGTCAGGCATTTATAACGAATGTGGAGGGCGTTCTGGACAGAATAGAGGGTATAGTCAAAATGGCAATGAGATGGAACAGCCACGACAAGGAAAAGGTAGAGAGATGCAAGTGGATTCTTGAAAGGATCAGGAATACAATAGAAGGAGATGAAGAACTAACACTGATCCTTGAAGATCCATTTGGAAACAGTCTGATTCTATCTGATGAGGCTTTCAGAGAGGTCATGAGCAATGAAGAAGCTTCAAAGCTTAAAACTGGTATGAACGTCTTTGACGTAACCGGACTCAGCGAGAAGGATCTTCTTGAGCTTTAGCTTCTTCGTCCTCCTTTTTTACAGTTGAAATTGTGTCTGAGGAGTCTTCTGAACTTTCNACTGGTTTTTCAGGGAGTCTGTCTGAGTTGTGGCTGGATGAACTTGTAATGTCTGTAAGTTTCTGGATTTCAACTTCCAGTTCCCTGTACTTTCTTTTCATATCCTCAAGGATTTCCTCGTCTGTCAGAGATTTATAGCCGTAGAGAACTTCCAGTTCTATTTTTCGTTTGGCTTTCTGGTATTCCCCATAGAGTCTTCCCAGTTCCCTGGCAAACTCTGTCAGCTTCTCAGGACCGAGAAAAATTATCGCTGCAACAATGACAAGCACAAGTTCACCCCATCCAATCATTAAGAGAACTACATCATAGAAATATATCAGATTTTCCATGAGAGTTGAAATCCAAATTGCTGATTAGGCGATTTTAAGCCTAAAAACCCCTCAATATTGAAGCTCACCACTTACAAATTTCCTGGTTATTTCACTCTTTGGGTTTCCGAAAAATTCACCTGTTTCAGACACTTCAACCAGTTTTCCGCTAAAGAGATGTGCTGTTCTGTCAGACAGCCTTTTAGCNTGGAAAAGATTGTGTGTAGCAAGAACAACTGTAGTTCCCATCTTAGAAATCTCCTTTATAACTTCCTCAATTGTTGTTACATTTGCGGGATCTAAATTGGCAGTTGGCTCATCCATAAGAAGGAGTTCTGGCTCAATGGCTATAGCTCTGGCAATCGCAACCCTCTGCTGCTCCCCACCAGAGAGTTTTCTTGCATTGTATTTTTCATAACCTTCCAGATTTACCAGTTTGAGGACTTCCTTCACCTTTTTNTCCCTTTCCTCCCTACCAAGCCTCCTGACTTTTAAACCATACATGATGTTGGTATAAACACTTGCATTGAACATCACAGGCTTCTGAAATATCATGGTAATCCTTGTTCTGTGNTTATCATTTGCCATCTCCCCATTGTAAAGGTATTCCCCTTCATCAGGCTTTTCAAGCAATGCAAGAATGCGAAGCAGTGTTGTTTTACCAGCTCCACTGTGACCAACAATGGCNAGTACTTCTCCCCTTTCAATTTTCAGATTAACCCCTTCCAGAGCCACCACATCCCCATATTTTTTGGAAACGTTCTTGAGAGTTATGAAACTGCTCAAGTTCTCATCTCCTTGCTTTTATACCCAATCACCCTCTCATCACCCTATTCTGAATTAAATTGGAGAGAAAGCTAACAACGAAGACTATTGAAATCAGAATTATGCCAAGAGCTATTGCAAGGTCTATCTCCCCACGTGATGTGTACATCTGAATGGCTGTTGTGAGAACTCTGGTATTGAGTCCACTATCTCTTACAAATATATTTCCTCCNATTATTATTGCAATTCCAAGTTCTGCTATGGCTCTGTTAAATGCAGCGATTAAAGCCAGCAGCACACCTCCAGCCGCCTCTCTCACGATTGCAATCGAGGCTTCAATTTCACTTGCTCCAAGCGTAAGAGCCAATTCCCTTATCTCCTTTTCCACAAGTTCAANAGAACTTGCGACAAAACTCACGATTATAGGAGTTATCAGAATTGATTGACCAAAACTGATTCCCATCTCAGTGTATATAAGTCCAAGAAAACCCAGTGGCCCGGTTGGAGCAAGCATCAGATACAGAATAAGCCCGAGAACAACAGTGGGAATTCCGAGCAACGTGTTAAACAATCCCTTCACAATGCTTTTCCCGGGAAAATCAAGCATACCAATTACGACGCCAAGTGGCAGACTCCACAGGAGAGCGAGGAGAGTTGCAATACCGGAGACTCTTATCGAGCGTAGAGCTATTTCAACAACATCCGAATTTCCAGATAAAATTAATTGTACTGCCTGTTGGATTCCGCTGATCACGTAGTCCATGCTACTTCAACAAAACTGAGGGTTTCCATCCCTTCCCCATACCTGTACTTTTTTGGACACTCCGTCATCACACTTCCATCTCTGATAAAACCGTACTTCACGATCNAGTTGAACAGGGTGCTATTACCACTCTTCAGCACGTCAGTTACTGGATGGAACAGCGGTCTTCCATACTCCTCCACCCCATATTCACCAATTATTTTCTGTCCCTCTTCACTTACCAGCCATTTTGCCAGCATAACTGCGCCACTGTAATCTTTTGAGAATTTATCTGGACTGACTATTATTATGCTGTATATGTTTATCAACTCCTCTCCCTTATCCACAAGCACATCCAGATTGATCAGTCCATCTTTCCTGTATTTCAGATACGTTCCAATATCCGAAAGTGTGTACGCATTGACATTGCTCGTATAGAGCAGAGTCTTTCCCATTCCCGAACCTGTTGCTCTGAACCAGCTCTCATTTTTTATTTCCCGGTACCTGTATCCTGCCATCTCCCAAAGTGATATCTCCTTGGTATTTGTGCCCGAANCATCNTCTCTCGAAACCCATATGACTCTGCCCTCTCTTCCAGCTTTTACAATTTTACTTAACGCTTCAGCAGGACTCAAACCCCTTATACCAGCAGGATCATTTTCCGGGCCAACTATAACAAAGAAGTTGTAGGCAAAAACCTTTCTGTTTACACCGTAACCTTCCTCCATGAACTGTAATTCCTTACTCCGCGCATGAACGATTATAGCATCCGCCAGCCCATGTTTGGCATCCTGAATTGCTGCACCCGTCCCCTTCGGTATAAATCTGAGAATTATACCGGTCTTTTCCCTGAACGCTGGTGCTATTGCCTCCTCAAGTAAACCTGTGTCGTACAAACTCGTAGTTGTGGAGATAGTCAAACTTCGAGGTTGATTGTGAGACTGAATATACCATCCAACCACGACAACACCTGTCACGATTACCACAAAAAGCAGAAACCA
>MTNC01000090.1 GCA_002010285.1 Archaeoglobus sp. JdFR-41
AATATTCCAGATAAATTCAAATCACACTAAATTTTAAAAATCAAGAATTCTATCTGATTACGAAGTCAGTGATTACGAACTCGGAAAAATAAAAAATTTAAAAACTTCTTCTTCTCCCAAGCTTCCCGGGCTGGATTATCCCCAGATTTCTCGCACATTTTGGACAGTAATGAGCTTTATAACTCGCAATATGGACATTTTTTGGTCCCACNAGTTTGACAATGTCGTAATCAAGCTTTAGACCTCTGTAACCGACGAAGGTTTTAAACCTTGGTACTTTCCTTCCACAACCATCGCAGCGGATCATGTAGTCTTTTCCTCTAGACTTGCTCTGCTTGTACCCCCGATCGTAGGGGGCCTTCATGTTAAATTGTTTGAGTTACTGAAAGATAACGGTTTTGGTGTTTCGATGATCTACACTCAAAAATGGAAAACTTACCTCTCTATGGAAATCTCAGCCCATTTATCCGGCTTCTCATACACCCTGATCTTTACAATCTCAACCTTTTTGCCACTCTCTTTTAACTTTCTCTCAAGTTCCTCGAAAACAGCTATACATATATTCTCGGATGTGGGGTTATCTATCACTTCGTTCAAGTTTCTGTGATCATAATTCTCAAGAATTTCCCAGAGCATTTTCTTTAAATCAAAAAAATCAATAACCATACCGTCAATAACCTCGCCTTCCACCTCCACCTCCACTCTGAATGTGTGACCGTGAACCTTACCACATTTATCATGACCCGGAATTGCATGAGCTGCATCAAACGTTTCCGCCACACCCACCTTCATTTTTATCTTCCTCATTCTACCTCACCCCGAGATACTTGTGAAGCTGCGGTATAAGTCTGGTATCTCCGATCTCTACCATCGCCTTCTGCAAGCTAAGGATGGTATCTAATTTCGCCCCAAACACCGGCTGAAGTACAAAACAGTACACACAGTCTTTAATAGTTTCTGCTACTGAAACAATTTCATCAGCATCAAACCTATCAGGTAAAACAATTTTGCAGAAGGTCAACCTTTTCCTGGTGTTTTTCAATATCCTAAAACATTTGATTGTGTTATCAATAATTTCATCATAATTTGCATTTCCTGATTCTCGTATTTTGAGATCGCCTGAAACTATATCCACAAACTTTATCTTTTTTGCCTCTTCCGGAAGACTCATATTTGATTCAAGATAAAGCGGCTTGGACACAGATAATTCATTCATCACTTTTCTCATGGTTTTTATAAAATCTGCGAAAAGAAGTGGTTCCCCACCAGTAAGTGCTATTGAATGAACCTTCATAACTCTGCTACCCACAATCTCCGAAACATACTCAACCCCAACTGGATTTTCCAGTTCTCTGCTATTGATCCAGTCTATGCATTTTTCCCTATTCAGTAGATCCTTCGTATCACAGTACCAACATCTCAGGTTACAACGTGCAAATCGGATGAAGAGCTGTCTTGCTCCAATGAGTATTCCTTCTCCCTGCACTGACTCAAAAATTTCGCTTATTTCGGCTTTTATTTCCTTATCTTTTTTCTTCATGCGTTTCCTCACTCTCCATCCTTCCACATCTTCCAAGAATATGTAGTAAATTGTGTAAAAGTAAGTGGAAGATAAAACTTGTCTGCCAAAGGTTTTAAAACCATCAGCACAACTTCTCTTCCGTGAGGAGTTCTAAAATCGAGAGACCCAGAGGAACAAGAGATTTTCTACCAGAAGAAATGGAAAAGAGGAGGGGAATCGAAAGAATAATGAGAGAAATAGCCGAGAGTTTTGGATATCGAGAGATTTCCACCCCAGTTTTTGAGCACCTTGAGTTATTCACTCTGAAATCTGGAGAAAGCATCGTCGAGGAAATGTACACTTTTAAGGACAAATCGGGAAGATGGCTTGCCTTAAGACCCGAACTCACCGCCCCAGCTATGAGATTGTTTGTTAATGAGTGTAGCGTAATGCCCAAGCCTCTCAGATTCTACTACTTTGCCAACTGTTTCAGATACGAGAGACCGCAAAAAGGTAGATACAGAGAATTCTGGCAGTTTGGAGTTGAACTAATAGGATCAAACTCATTTCTCGCAGATGCTGAAGTGATTTTTCTGTCAAATACTATTCTGGAGCATCTCAATCTTCAATTTGATCTTGAGATAGGTCATGTTGGCATAATGAGAGAACTCCTGGCCGAATTGGAGAATCAGGAGTCCTCCAGAATTATGCGATTAATAGATAAAAATGACATTGAGGGTCTTGAACTGTACATGGATGAAGTTGGTCTGGATGATGAGCTTAAAGAAAAAATAAGAAGTTTGATAGAGCTGAAGGGAGGCAGAGAAATTATAAACGAAGCTCAGGAAATCGTAGATTTCGATTTTACACATCTGGAAAATCTCGCAGATATACTGGACTTTCTCAATGTGGATTACAGGTTTAATCTGGGGATAGCCAGAGGNCTGGACTACTATACAGGAGTGGTCTTTGAGTGCTACGCTGAGGGACTGGGTGCACAGAAACAGATATGCGGTGGAGGTAGTTATGAACTGGCCAGTCTTTTTGGTGGAGAACCTACACCTTCAACAGGCTTTGCAATAGGTTTTGATAGGGTGTGTGAGATATGTGAAGTTGACAAAAAGATGAGAATCGTCGCTGTCGTAATTTCATTTTCAGGGTTGGAAAAATATGCGTTCAAGGTTGC
Source organism: Archaeoglobus sp. JdFR-41 (assembly GCA_002010285.1). GTDB lineage: Archaea > Halobacteriota > Archaeoglobi > Archaeoglobales > Archaeoglobaceae > JdFR-41. The sequence continues at coordinate 2,688 of MTNC01000090.1, forward strand.
AAAAACTCTCCGAGACCAGGGCATTGAAGTTGTTGTGGATGTCATGGAAAGAAGTGTAAAGAGACAGTTCAGCTATGCCAACGATATAAATGCTGACTACGCCATAATAGTTGGCGAGAGTGAGATAAAATCTGGAAAAGTGTCCGTGAAAGATTTGAAAAGTGGAGAACAGAGGCAAATGAGAATTGAAGAAGTTGTGTCCTATATTAAAAAATGATGATTTTGTAAAAATTTCTCTTTTGTAATATTCTTCAATGAATTTGATCAGTACAACCCCAACAGTCACCACTTCTCTCTCCAGAAAGATGGAATGAAAAGAGAAATAACAGTAAATATCTCAAGTCTCCCAACCCACATATTTAAAGTTAAAAGTAATTTTACGTGTTCACTGAAACCAGAGTAGTTTTCTCCAGCTCCAGCCAGTCCAAGACCTGGACCCACATTACCAAGAGTTGCTGCTGTTGCTGATATGGACGTCAAGATATCATAACCCGACAGTGCAACAATCATAGAGGAAAGAACGAAGATAAAAACATAGAGAACAAAAAACGCTGCCAGATCTTCAAGTTGTTCCTTTCTCAAAACTTTTTTACCATATTTTACGGACCTGATTGTTCTGGGTTCTGCGGTTCGCATTATTTGCTGAACCGCGTATTGAAGAAGGAGGTATATTCTCACAATCTTAATTCCACCGGCTGTAGAACCGCTACATCCACCTATAAACATCAAAACGATCATCAGAAACCTTGCAGAATCGTTCCACATGTCGAAGTCTGCGGTTGTATAGCCCGTCGTTGTCATAATTGACACTGCTTGAAANATGGAGTATCTCATGGAGTTCAAAATATCATATCTGTCAAGATTTACCAGTATTAGAACCAGTGCAAAGAAAGCGAGAAAAGACAGNTAAACTTTGAACTCTGCATCTTTCAGTATTCTGAAATCTCTTCTGGCCAGATAATACAGTAACGCAAAATTTGTACCTCCGAGAGCGGCAAAAAATGCAATAGCTATTTCAACATTTACATTCTTGAAGTACGCTATGCTCTCAGAGTGAGTTGAATAGCCACCCGTCGAGAGAGTGGTAAAAGTATGATTGACAGCATCGAAAAATGACAATCCAAGTAACATCAGAACTGNTATTTCAAGAGCTGTGAGAAACAGGTAGACTTTATATAGAGAAACAGCTGTATCTCTCAACCTTGGTTTAACCTTCAGCAAAATGACCCCAGGATATTCAGCCTGAAAGAGGGGAGCACCTCTTCTTGCAACACTTGGAAAAATCGCCAGAAAAAGAACAATTATTCCCATACCTCCCAGCCATTGTGTCATACTCCTCCACAACAGAATGGACTTCGGAAGTTTTTCTGGAATTAAAACTGAGGCTCCTGTAGTTGTAAAACCGGACATCGATTCGAAGAATGCGTCTATGATTCCTACACCCACTACAACATACGGAACCGCTCCAATTATGGATACAAAAAGCCAGCTAAGAGATACTATTGCAAAAGCCTCTTTGTATCGAATAGTCTCAAACTTTATTTGCTCTACTGAGCGGGTAGGGAGATACAAGAATGATCCTGAAACCAAGGAAGCAACAATTGATACCAGAAATGGCATTAAACTTTCATCATAGTAATATGCAGTCAAAACAGGCGGAATAAACGCAAATGAAAGCAGGATCAACAGCTTCCCTAAAAAATTTAGGACGTACCTTGTATTCATCCTCGCCCCTCAGCCGTTTTTACTCATAAAGTTTTTAACTAAAGATTTTTTCAATTTCCTCTATTTCATCCCAGGTTGTGAATATCAACAATCTGTCGTTCAGATTCACCACTGTGTCCCCTCTGGGAATCAGGCATTCCTCCCCTCTTACAACAGCACCCACAACAGAGTCTCGAGGAAGTTTGAGTTCCTTCAGAGTTTTACCAGCCAGTTTAGGGTTCTTTACCGCTACTTCGATTACAGCTGTGTCCTCAATTTCTGCAAGTGTTTCTGGGCTAATCTTGCCGAGAAGCTTCATAACTTCATGATATGTTACCTTTCTCGGATTGAGAGCTACGTCAACTCCAACAGTCTCAAAAAGTCTGATATACTCTCTTTTCTCAACCTTGGCTATGGACATCTTTGCTCCAAGACTCTTGGAGAGTAAACACAGCAAAAGATTTCGTTCATCACTCTCCGTTGTTGCAACGACAACATCAGACCTCCCAATCTCCTCCTCAACAAGTAAATCGATATCAGTTGCATCACCGCATATTATTTTCGCTCGATCCAGCATGGAGCAGAGAAGCTCACATCTATCTTGTTTGGAGTCAATTATCTTTACTCCAACTCTGCTTTTCTCAAGAATTCTCGCGATATAGCTTCCAACAGTTCCCGCTCCAAAAATGGCCACTCTTTTTATAACAGGTGGGCCAAAAAGGTCTCTTATTGACTCGACATCCTCAATTTTTCCAACGACAGCAACNCTATCTCCCTTCTTCAGCAAAGTATCTCCTCTTGGGATTATAACTGTCCCATTTCGGTAAATAGACGTTACCACAACATTAGGAGGCAGATTTAGCTCTTTTATTCTTTTGCCTGCTGCCAGTGAATCTGCTGAGATCTGAATCTCAATCATCTCAACCCTCCCACCACTGAATGTGACGATTTCTATTGCCCCCGGCATTCCAATCAATCTGGCAGCTTCCTGCGCTAAAGCAAGNTGAGGACAGATTATGACGTCAAGGCCGATTGGGTGATTTTTCACGATGGGTTTGTCAACATATTCGGGGTTCTCAACTCTCACTATCACTTTTTTCGCTCCAAGCTTTTTGGCAGCTATACCCGACAGCAGATTTGCCTCATCATTTCCAGTAACAGCCAAAAAAAGATCGGCTTTTTCAATTTCAGCTGATTGTAGTATCCTCATATTTGCTGCATTTCCATGAATTGCTTCAACGTCGAGTTTCATTACCTCTTCNTATCGTGATACATCTCTCTCAATAACATATACCTCATGCCTTTCAGCCAGTGCAAGGGCGAGGTTGTACCCCACCTCCCCGGCACCGGCTATAACCACACGCATCATCCTCGCCGAGTTACCGACTTCTATAAATCTTTTGCTTTCAAACTCTTGGCCTTGTTTTTAATTGCCAGGAGTAGCATACCAACTTCATACATAACAATAAATGTGAGAAGTGAGGTTATCTGGGTCAAACCTGTAAAATCCATGGAGACGTTTGTGATAAGGATGAAAACCACAACGTAAATAGGTATTCTCAAATTCCTAAAAGTCCTGTAGTCTATGAGTCTAAATTTCTCAGCAAGAATCATTGCGAGTGGAATCTGGAAGAAAAATCCAAATGCTATGAACAATCGAAAGGCATTCTGCATAGTTCTCTCAGCAGAGAGGTATGGCTCATAGGAAGGTAGAATTGCAAAATTGTAGATTAAAGGAACAACAAATTTGTAAGAGACATAAACTCCCGCGAGGAAGATAACATAACTGGGAACGAGCAAACTGCGTAGAAACTTCCTTTCATGCTCGTAGAGACCAGGCTTGGCAAAAAGATACAACTCGTAAATTATGTACGGATAGAAAAAAATCAGGGAAAGAAGTGCCGAGAACGTTAACCTCGTGACAAACCATTCAATCGGTGAGAACGTGTAGATGGGTTTTGATCCAAGCATGGTTTCCCAAACGTGGTGGATGAGAGACGGAGAAATGTAAAAAAACACAGAAATTGCTGCTATCAGTACCACTGCTATCCTGATCACATGAGTTCTCAGTTCAGCTATATGTTCGGTTAGCTCCATTTCTCTGTCTTCAGGTGGACCTTTTTCAGNGGGTTTCCCAGACTCTTCATTTAAGGTTGCAGAGTTAATAACTTCTTTCTCATTTTTTTCATCGGATTTTCCATTCTCATTTGATTCTTTACCCACAGATTAAATGGTGAGTTTTTGCAGAAGTATTTTTGGTTTTTATGTGTGTTCACCCCCTCGCTTTACCAGTTAGCTACCTCCAAAACTTCCGAGGATCGTAAGATTAAAGGCAGTATTCGACTTTTGACTATTTCAATATCT
>MTNC01000022.1 GCA_002010285.1 Archaeoglobus sp. JdFR-41
AACCATAGGCTCTGCAATGCTTATATGCTTCCCACACTTCTGAGCAAGGTTAATCACAAACGAATCGAGCTCATCAGGATCCTCGAAAACGATGTTGGTCTGAAGATTGGTGTAATTTCTGTGGTACACATAGAGATGTTTGCCGTATCCATTACAGGAAACATCTTCAAGCATCTTATCGAGCATGAATGGGGTAATTTTTCCATAATACAGGAAATCGCGAATAATGTAGTATAATATTTTATAATAACTCTTTGTTTCGAGATCAAATCCCATATCTTTCAAAAGCCAGTCGTAGGTGTCTTTCAACACTTCTTCTTTACTCAATTTTTCTTCTTCAACATCTTCCAGAATATCTCTTAGAGTAAGTGATATTTCGGCAAGAACTTCAATTTCATAAGGTGTTAAACGCGGTTCCGCTACAATGTATCTATATTCCTGTTCTTCATCACTGTAAATTATGAAAATCTTGCTATAGGGTTCCTGAATCCAGTATTCCTCTACAATTCTCCAGCCTGGTGGTGGGGAGTACTCTATCAGTTCACCGTGTTTTTCAACACTGTATACCTCAACGACCTCCCTTCTGAGTAACCCCCTCTTCTCTTTTTTAACCTTGAGAGTCTCATCTATTCTCTTTGCTCTTTCAATCGTCTCTAAAGCCTCTCTTTCGACTTCATCAAGTTCTTCTTTTTTTTCTAAAGTCTCATCTGGCTTTTTCTCCTCTCTTTTCCCAAGTAATTTTCTTAGCATCAAAATTAGTTACCAATGATTTCTTAATAAATCTTTTCATAATCATTATAAGACATTCTAAAATAAAGTCTGTCTATTGCTATCAGTATTCAAAAAATGACTTTATCTGATGTTTAAATTTTTAAACATACTTTGAATAGATTGAGGGGAAGAGTTCGGGTTTACCTGGAAGCGCCATTGCAGCAGTATACTCTTCTACAAAATCTGCATCGGTACTCAAGTCGAAGTAGGTGACAATTTTCGCCATTGTTTCTGCCAGTTTTCTCTTCTTCACCGATGTTAGCGTGAGATAAGCGCCAGCCAGGGAACCATTTCCGATCTGCCTGACTTTAGCAGCAGGCATTTCTGGAAACATCCCGATTGTAACAGCATTTTCATAGTTTATATAGTAACCAAAAGCTCCGGCGATGTAAAAATTATCAACTTGCTCTGATACCATTCCAGCTTTTTTCATCAAAACTGATATGCCGGCACAAACTGCTGCTTTTGACTTGATGAGTGTCTCTATATCTCTCTGTGTTAGTACTATCTCTCTACCCGAAGAACTTTTTTCAGCATCCACAACGATGTAGCTCAGCTCACCCTCAATCTTCTTTACTCGTGGATTTTTGGGATCGAGATTTCCCTGGAAATCCACAATACCATTCTTGAAGAGTTCTGCAAGCAGGTCTATCAAACCACTTCCACATATGCTTCTCGGTTTAACGTCTCCAATTACTGAGATTTCAGGTTCAGCATCATAGGAATTTATTTTGACCCCGTCAATTGCTCCCTCAACAGCTCTGCTCCCATGCTTTATTTCATAACCCTCAAATGCAGGTCCGCTGGCAACACTGGTAGCTATCGCCCATCCCTCGCTACCCAGTACTATCTCTCCATTTGTTCCAAGATCCACCATCAGGGAAATTTCAGCAGAATCAACTATCTGGGATGCAAGTATGTCTCCAACAATATCTCCACCAATAAATCTACCAACGGCAGGCAGACAAAATACCAGTGCATTCTCGTTAACATTCAAACCGAGTTCGGAAGCATTTGCGGAATACCCAACTTTATCAACCTTTGGATTGGGTGACGAAAAGAGATATTCAACGTCTTTTCCAAGGAAGAAGTGTGTCATGATCGTGTTACCTGCGGCTACAACATCGTAAATTCTATTTGGATCTGAGTAATCTTCCACCAACCTTTTGATGAGGTTGTTTATGGAGGTTACAACAGCNTCTTGAAGTATCTTTACACCGTTTTTCTCACTTCTTGCAAATTCGACTCTGCTTAGAACCTCTTCTCCGTAAATTATTTGTCCNTTGTAATCTGACGCAACGTTCACAACTGCTCCGGTAGTTAGGTCGATCAGTGAAGCCACTATTGTTGTTGTTCCAATGTCTACTGCCAGTCCAAAAAATGTATCAAGTTCTCCGGGTTCAACTCCAATTACCTCTCTATCTCTCAGGATTAATGTGAGATCACCCTCTTCTATCTCTGGATCACACCTAAGCGTGTAACCTTTCTGTGAAAGCACTTCTGGGAGAAAAACATCTCTGTGAAACTCCTTTCTAACGAGAGGATTCAACTCTCTCTCGGTTACAACGAATTCATTCAAAATCTGCTGTTTCTCGAGTCTCGATTCTGGTGGTATATAAACTTCCACTTCTCCAAAAACCCGGGTCTGACAGGCAAGGTAGTAACCACGCTCGACTTCATCTCCTCTGATAAACTTACCATGCGCCTCNTCACTAACAATCTCAACATTACCTTTTTGAACTACAACCTTACATTTCCCGCAACTACCCTTACCACCACAAAGACTCCTTATACCCTCTCCCACTTTTTGAGCAGCGGAAAGAATCGTCACACCATCCTCAACTTCAACCCTTTTCCCTGATGGAAGAAAGACTATCAGAGCCATGACCGGGGTGATCAAAAAAGATATTTAGTGCTTTTCATACACTACCCATGCGAATTGCTTTAATCCATCCAGCCATAAAAAATGAATTTTTGGGAAATTCTAAAAGATTGATGGCTTTAGAAACCATATCGGTTAGTGTGAATTTCATCGAAGCTGATAAAGCTGATTTCAGTTATGTTTTGAGGGTTCATGAAAGAAGTTATCTTGAACGGGTGAAGGAGCTTCNGTTCTATGATGTGGCGTGTGAAAGTTTGAACTGCATTCTAAGAGCAGCGGAAGTTATTGAGGAGTTTGATGCAGTGATTGTTCCAACTTCAGCTACTGGACACCTTGCTGAGAAGGATAAANTCAGAGGTTACTGTGTGTTCAACGATACTGCGGTGTTGGTGGAAAAACTGTCTGAAAGGTATAGGGTAGCTGTAGTTGAGACAGACGCTCATCACGGCGTTGCAAGAGACTTAATCGGTGATAAGGCTGAATTCTTTTGCATCTCACCCAAGAAAGATTGCAAAATAAAAGATGATAGACGATGCATTCTTGCAAGAAGTCTTGAGAGAGAAGACTACATTGAGGCCTTTAGCAGACTTACAGAGAAATTGAAAAACGTGAAGGCGGACGTTTTCATATGGTACTTGGGGCAAGATCTGCACGAATTTGAATATTCGGATTTAAAATTAAAAAGCGAAGANTTCAGAAAGCTTGCAGAATTACTGATACAAGCAGTAAANGGCAGAAAATTTATCGTAATTCTTGCATCTGGGTCAAGAGAAGATGTTTTTTCCGAGATTTTGCAGGAGATTGCAGATGTTATAAGCAAACAGTGAGCAATATTTTGTATTATTTAAGATTACCAAAAATTTCTCCACTATTGCAATTACTTTAAAAATTTATTGTTTGAACAATTCCTGATAAATAACTAAATTTCAAAACCGCGAAAACATTATAAAGATTAGAATTAGTGCCAATAATGTATAAGAGGTGTTCAGGATGTTTGAGTTGAAAAAAGGTGTTTTTGTTGTCGACGACCTGAGAAACGTAAGCATCCGCATCGGGAAAATTGTTGAGGAAGAAGCTGAAGAATGGGAAGAAGCTGGTCCAACCCCTAAACCTGGGATTATAGAACTTCGAAAATGGGATCACAGGCTTTTAGAACGTTACGAGCCTTTCTATGGACCGATGCAGGACTTCTGCAATCTGTGTACAATGGGACCATGCGACCTTTCAATGAACAAAAGAGGAGCGTGTGGCATAGATTTGAAGACCGCTAAGGCCAGACTTGTAACGATAGCCTGCTGCATCGGAGCATCAGCTCATACAGCGCACGCAAGACATCTTCTCGATCACCTTATTGAGGAATACGGTGAGGATTTGCCAATAGATCTGGGGNCGGATGTTAATGTAGAAGCACCTATTATCAGAACAGTAATCGGCATCAAACCTCAAACCCTTGGTGACCTCCGGGAAGCCCTTGACTGGGCTGAAAAAGAGATTGTGAAGGTTCTGCATGCGACTCACATAGGAAATGAAGAGAGCTTAATTGACTACGAGAGCAAAGCCATGCACGTTAGTATGGCTGATCATGTTGGTATGGAGGTTGCTGATATCGCACAAATTGTGGCATATAACCTGCCAAAGGCAGAACCAGATACACCACTGGTTGACACTGGTTTTGGGATTGTAGACAAAACGAAACCCACAATCGTCGTCGTTGGACATAATGTGATGTATGCCAGACCTGTAACTGACTANCTCGAAGAACAGGGTAAATTGGATGATTTTGAAATCGCAGGGCTCTGCTGCACTGCACATGACATGACCAGATACAATTCAAAGGCTAAGATATTTGGACCCATAAGCTATCAGCTAAGGGTCATCAGAGCTGGTATTCCAGATGTGATAGTTAGTGATGAGCAGTGTATAAGGGCTGACTTGCTTGAAGCTTGTAAAAAGATGAATATTCCACTAATCGCAACCAGTGATGCTGCAGTTCGCGGTTTACCTGATGTAAGTGATTGGCCGGTAGAAAAGATAGTTGAAGCACTGGCAACTGGGAAATTACCTGGTGTTTTTCTTCCAGTTCCTGAAAAGGTTGGACAGGTTGCTCCGCTTGTCGCTGAGGCAATCTTTAAAAAATACGGAGAAAACAGGAAGTACAGATTTTTTGAAAACGATGAAGAGCTAAAGGCAGAGATTGAAAAGTGCACTCAGTGCATGAACTGCGTTTTTACATGTCCTCACAGCCTCAGAGTTGATCAGGGGATGGCACATGCTCAGAAGACAGGAGATCTCGCCAAACTTGCTGCACTCGAAGAACAGTGTCTCGCGTGTGGAAAATGCGAGCAATCGTGTCCGAAGGATATAAGAATCGTTAATGTAATAATGCGTGCCAATTTCGACAAGCTCTACAACAAAACCGGTAAGACCAGAATAGGTAGAGGGCCTATTCAGGATACTGAGATTAGAAAGGTTGGTCAGCCTATAGTTTTCGGTCAGATACCCGGAGTTATAGCAGCTGTTGGTTGTATTAACTTCCCTGACGAGATGAAGTCCATCAGAGACATTCTTGAGGAGTTTTTAAAGCGTCGCTATATTGTCGTAACATCTGGCTGTCATGCTATGGATTTGGGAATGANTCGGGATGAAGACGGACAGACTCTCTATGAGAAATATCCCGGGAATTTTGATGCCGGTGGGCTTGTAAATGTGGGAAGCTGCGTTGCAAACTCTCACATAGCTGGAGCTACGATAAAAATTGCGAATATTTTTGCTATGCGTCCACTTCGCGGCAATTACGCAGAGATAGCCGATTATGTTCTCAACAGAGTGGGGGCAGTGGGGTTCAGCTGGGGACCTTACAGTCACAAGGCTGCGAGCATTGCCACAGGATTCAACAGACTTGGGGTTCCTGTAGTTGTCGGACCGCATGGGACGAAGTATCGGAGGGCTTACATAGGAAAACCCTGGAAGAAAGAAAAGTGGTGGGTTTACGATATCAAAAGCAGACAGAGGGTTAATATCGAACCTGCTCCGGATTCGCTGCTTGTTGCTGTTGAAACAAAAGAAGAAGCAATCGTTCAGCTTGCAAGACTATGCATCAGACCGAACGACACAGCTCAGGGTAGGCAGATCAAGCTAACACACTATATTGAGTTGAGCCAGAAGTATTTTGGTGGTTTGCCAGATGACTGGTACCTTTACGTGAGAAGTGAGGCGGATCTGCCACTCCGACAGAGGGATGAGCTGCTGAAAGTTCTTGAAGAAGAACATGGCTGGAAAATTGACTGGAATAAAAAGAAAATTCTGGAGGGACCAATCAGGAGTTACGATGCTGGTTTCAATCCAACACTTCTGGAAGAGGTCTACGAGAAATATACCCAGAGGTGATGAGAATGACTGTGGCGAAAGAAGAGAAGTATCCAGCACCAAAAAGATTCGACATTGCTGACATCCAGATCAGTAGAGAGGCTACCGCCGTAAAGCCGAAAGTTGTAGCGAATCTGATTAAGAGGGCGAAGAGACCTGTGCTCATTACGGGGGGATTGCTGCTTAAAGAGGAGAGACTTGTTGATTATGCTGTAAAATTCTACGAAAAGGGCATTCCCGTAATCGCGACAGGAGGCTCAAGTAAACCTCTGATTGAGAGGGGGATTAAACCACTGGCGAAAACATACACACTTCACCAGGTAACTCAGTTTTTGCTTGATGAAGAATGGAATGGATTTGATGGAAATGGAAGACACGATGTTGTNATCTTCCTTGGCTTTACTCCATACTATCTTTCGAGGATGCTTTCGGCACTGAAACACTTCTCGAAAATAACAACGATAAGTATAGATGAGTTCTATCAGCCCCACGCAAAGTTCAGTTTCACAAATCTCACGAGGGATAAAGAGCTTCACCATGCAATGATTGAAGATGTTTTGAACTCTATCTAAAAATTTTTGTAAAAATTTTATTCTTTTTCTGTTTTGGGCTTTTCTGCTTCCAGGAATTCTGGTGTTGGTATGTCTCAATTAAACAAGGTCATGATAAAGTATATTAGTTTT
>MTNC01000065.1 GCA_002010285.1 Archaeoglobus sp. JdFR-41
AGCTTCGAAGGCTCTTGAGGATATTCGCAGGCAGAGGGGGTGGAGTGTGAGGGAGCTGAATGAGGAGCTTGAGAGGAGGAAGAGGGTGCTGGAGTTTATGGCATCGAACGGAATCAGAAACTTCAGAGAGGTATCACACGTCATTCATACCTACCAGGTGAGTCCAGAGAGAGCGATGAAATACCTGGGTGTTGAGGAAATCTAATTCGGTTTTTTATTTCCAAGCTTCAATGAACAAGAAGGTGTTCACAATTGGTCATTCAAACAGGAGTATTGAAGAGCTTTTGAGACTTCTCCTCAAATATGACGTTAAAATTCTTGCCGATGTTCGAAGATTTCCCACATCAAAACATCCGCATTTTAAACAGGGCGAACTTAAAAAGTACCTTCTCTCAGCAGGTATTNAATACCACTGGTTCGAGAGGTTGGGAGGGTACAGAAAAACCGGAAAAAAAGATTCACCAAATGTAGCGATAAAAACACCAGGATTCAGAAACTATGCAGATTACATGATGACTTCAGAGTTCAGAGATGAAATAAAAACACTGATGATGTACATGGAAAGGGAAAAAGTCGCTATAATGTGTGCTGAAAAGTTTTTCTGGAGATGCCACAGAAAATTCATTTCTGATTATCTTCTCGTTCATGGATTCGANGTATACCACATAATCGACGAATCACGCCTGATTAAGCACAAATTAAGCAGAGAAGCNAGAGTTGTAGTCAATGAAAACATTAAAACAATTATTTATGACTTAATTGAAAACAATTCTGAGAGAAGCTCTACTTCACACACCTGATCAGAGGGGATTTGATATGTGCAGCTCCAGTTCATTGCATGTAATAGGAGAATAACGCTGCCTGAAATTCATCTTTCATGAAAAAATTTATATAAGAGTAAATCAGCACAATTATGAAAACCTGCGAGGTTAAGAGGGGGTGAGAGACGTGGAGCTTCCACTTGCTCCAGTAGAAAGGCTCCTGAGAAAGGCGGGAGCCAGACGGGTTAGTGAGGATGCTAAGGTAGAGCTTGCCAAAGCAATCGAGGAATACGCCATGGAGATAGCGAGGAAAGCTGCAGAACTTGCAAAGCACTCTGGCAGAAAAACTGTNAAACTCGAGGACATTAAAGTGGCAGTCAGAGGNCTCTAAATGATTCCTTTCCAATTTTTTAATCCGCATATTTAGTTTAATTTCAATTCCAAACCGGTCTCTCCTGGGCACAAAGCTTTTAATTTAATCTCGCAAAATTTCGCAGAGGTGTTGGAATGGGTCTAATGCTTGCGATAAAAAAGAGATTCGGATTCATACTCAAACTCTTCTTTAAGAAAGACAAAATGCGAATAGGAATATATGGTCCACCAAATGCTGGGAAGACGACTCTTGCAAATCGAATTCTCAGAGACTGGACTGGCGATATCCTGGGTTCTCCAAGCGATGTTCCTCATGAGACCAGNCGGGCAAGATTGAGAGAGGGAGTAAAGATAGAGGTGGATGGGAAAACCTTGACAATTGACATAGTCGATACTCCTGGACTTGCAACCAAAATAGATTTTCAGGATTTTCTCAGGTATGGGATGAGCGAGGAAGAGGCCAAAAGGAGGGCTAAAGAGGCAACAGAGGGTGTTATAGAGGCGATTAAGTGGCTTGATGATCTCGATGGCATTCTTTTAGTAATGGATGCAACAGAAGACCCGTTCACACAGGTGAATGTCACAATAGTGGGCAACATTGAAGCGAGAAAACTTCCTCTTCTGATAGTTGCCAACAAGATTGATCTTCCAAACGCTTCTCCGGCAAGAATTAAGTCTGCGTTCCCACAGCATCCTGTTGTTCCGATCTCTGCTCTCAAGGGTATAAATATTGACAATCTGTACAAGTCCATGGCGGAGAGATTCGGGTGATAAGATGGAGGGTGTACAGCTGAATCTGATTTCAAAGGATATGCTTGACAGAATGCCCTCAATGGAAAAACTGCGAATGATTCTCGACAGTGTTAAAGAGGGGAAAATCGTCGTTCTCGAAACAGGATTGACTCCAGAAGAGGAGGCGAAGCTCATTGAAATGACCATGCTTGAAATAGACCACGAGAATTTCATAGGGATAGAAGTTGAGAGCTATCCTCCCAAAGAGAGATCACTTTTATCTAAGATCTTCGGAAGAAAAGANGGGCGGCTGACTGTAATTGGACCGGCAAACAGACTGAAAACTATTGAAAAGCAGGAAGACCTTATTAAGGCGTTGGTACAGATTCAGTGATACAATGCCACATCGCTGTACGAGGTGCGGTAAACTTTACCCTGACGGAGATGTGAGAATACTGAATGGATGTGAGTGTGGTAACAACAAATTTCTATATGTGCCCAAAGAAGAGAAAGAAGTGGAAAAGCAGGTTGAGGAAATAAAGAAAGAACTTTCAGGGATGGGAATTGAAANTGTCAGAATTATTGCACCTGGTCAATATGAGATTAACCTCGAGAAACTGCTGGAAAGGGAAGAAATAGTGATTGCATTACAGGAAGATGGAAGATACATAATCCACCTACCCTCACTTCTGAAGAGAAAAGAAGATAGAAAGAAGAAAGGAGAAAAGAGAGGGCAACGTTGAGTCTGCATGGAAACAGATTTGATTTTCGGTTTTATTCTGGGTGTCATCTCAATTATCTCGCCGTGCGTTTTACCCGTGATTCCTCTGATTTTTGCAGGTTCAAGAGGAGAACCTGCCAATGTCGTAATGCTTCTGGCAGGTTTAACTGTCAGTATGGTTACGATTGGTGTGATGTCCGCAATTATATCTCTTACTCCACTGAAATTTGCTGCTTACCTTTTTATGATTGTGTTTGCAGCTTTTCTTCTCTCTGATAGACTTGAAGAAAAACTATCAGGGTGGATCTCAATTCTCACAGGTCTTAGCTCAATCTCACTCTCCCCTCTGCCCTCTTTCATTTTTGGATTTCTGCTTACATTCATCTGGATGCCATGTATCACACCATTTCTTGGAATTGCTATCTCCAAAGCTGTTTTAAATGATCCTTTAATGAGCATNGCTGTTATCCTCTCATACGGAGCCGGCATGATCGTTTCACTTGTTACTGTTTTCCTGCTTGGTGAAAAAATTGGTGAAAGGATGCTCAGCTCAATTAAAAGCAAGAGGGGGATCAAATTGAGGAAATACACTGGATATGTAATCGTAGCTTACGTATTCTACTTTATTGCCTCTGACATTGCACGCATGTTTTAGGAAACCACACCGACAAAATTGGCAAGGCATAAATACCGCTTCCCTCAATTGACTGCGATGAAGGTACTCGTAAGTCCAATGAGTGTTGAAGAAGCGATCGAATCTTTGAAAGGTGGGGCTGATATAATAGATGTTAAGAATCCCAGAGAGGGATCACTCGGTGCAAACTTTCCATGGGTTATCCGAAAAATCGTGGAAATTGTTAAAAAAGAGGGGAAAGAAGTTAGTGCTACGACAGGAGANTTACCCTACAAACCTGGAACTGCAAGCCTTGCCGCCCTTGGAGCTGCTGTTGCCGGCGCAGATTACATTAAGGTAGGACTGTATGGGATCAGGAATTCTGATGAAGCCTACGACGTTATCAGCGCAGTCGTAAGAGCGGTAAAGGACTACGATAGCAGTAAAAAAGTTGTTGCAGCTTCCTATGCTGATCACTACAGAATTTCAGCAGTATCACCACTCGANCTTCCTGCAGTTGGATCAAAAGCTGGTGTAGATGGAATTATGATCGACACAGCAATAAAGGATGGCACAACTCTTTTCGATCATATGAATGTCGAGGATATTGCAACCTTTGTCGATAGAGCACATGAGAATGGCATGTTCTGTGCACTAGCAGGGAATTTGGGATGGAATCACCTTAAAATTCTAAAGGAGCTGTCGCCTGACATTATCGGTGTCAGAACCATGGTCTGTGAAAATGGCAGAAGTTCTATGATACGAAGCGAGCTTGTGAGCAAACTCATGGCCTCTGTGCAGGGGTAGAACAGAGTTTAAGCAAAGCCTCTTCTCCTTCTCTTGTTCCTTTTGCAATTAAAAGGTCACCGCTAAAGATTTTCGTAGCGGCTGTGGGTTTTGTAACCCACTTATTTCCTCTCTTAATGGCAACCACATGCATGCCAGTATTTGTCTCCACTCTCGCCTCACCCAGTGTTTTACCGTTTAATGGAGAAGTTTCATCGACACTGACTATTGTGATAACCTCGTCTGTTTCTCTCATCGCTTCCTTGAAAATGGGTGGAATCTCCTTTTTTTCAAGCAGAATTTCAGATATGTCTCTGGCAGCGTCAGCAATGAGTTCTGACGAATAAGCAATCTCCAGAATTGCCATAAGGGGTTTAAGATCTGCATCAGCAAAATAGCGACTGCTTTGGAGAATGTTCTGCTGAATCTTGAATTTCATGTTGTCTATTTTCTCTTCAAGATATGTCACTTCCATGGCTATATCCTCGTTTCCGTAAATAAGTGATGAGTAGGCGAGGTCAACAGCAAGTTCAGATAGATTCTTGATTTCAATTAAATCATCGACAGCTCTGTCAAGTTCCTCTATTTCAAGTTCTGGGGGCGATTCAGGAAGTTCAATTCTCTCTCCCAGAACAACCTCATAAAATTTTGGAATCGCCGTCGGATCGCCGCGAGCGAATAGAAGATCTCCCCTGTTTATCCGTGTGTCTCTGTCTGGATTGAATATCCAGCTAAAGCCTCTTTTGATCGCTATAACCCTCATTCCCGTTCTTGTATGAAGTCTGGACTCTCCAAGTGTTTTATCAGCGATTTCAGAAGTTTCTGGAACTTCAACTCTCACAACAGTCTCCTCTGAATGGTAGAAGATCAATCTAACAATCTCGGATGAGAGTTTTAAGCCCCTGAGGACGAGAGAGGATATATCTCCAGCAGCNCTGCTAACTTTCTGCCCGGCATTCGCAATTTGCAGAATTGATGAAACCCTCTCTGCATCTTCAACCCTTCTTGCTGCAAGAATCGATACAACTCTGATTTGCTTGAGTAGCTCAAGAACCCTTGATTCCAGCTCCAGAACTTCCTCAGCAATATCTTCGTTGTCATAAAGGATAGCAGAATNGGCAAGATCAACCATCAGTTCTGTGGTATCTTTAATTTCGACCAGCAGATCCTTGACCGTTCGACGCATTTCAGCTTTAGTTTTTTCTCATGATATATTAATGCTTCTTCTCAAAACCTGAAAGTGATACAGAACTCACCTGCAGGCAACAGAAGGCAACTAAATCACTTCGAGTTCCACTTCCTCTCCCTTCCTGTTGTAGCATTTCCAGCTGTTCTCCGTGTAGGGATAGCAGACGATGATGTGATACTTTCCAAATCTTGTGAAGAGCTGAAGATCATCTTCAGAGGGTCTGCAGTTGGGGGAAGGATGACTGTGGACAGTCCCGAAAACTTTCATACCTATTGGCAGCATTTCCAGATGAATTAATGCAGAGCTACTTCCAGAGATGGATGGCAGGAATATTAACTCCCTCATAACATTCCCACTTCCACTGATAAGAGCGATAAATTCATCCGGGTGCGAATTCTTAGCTGCCTCAAGGATTCCCAACAGAAGATTCCTATCTATCTTCACTTTACCCATGGAGTTATTCAGTCTGATGGTTAATAAGTTTTACAAAACTTCGTCATTGTTTTTCTACTCGAAAACCTATTTGGGTAATCCTTCGGGTATTCCAAAAAACTAAGTTCTGCAGTATCTGTTGTCTTTGATCTTCACCTTTCCTTTTTCAATCAACCTCCTCAGATGTTTTTCGATCATGTTTCTTTCAAAAAAGTCCAGTATTTCCTTATCAAATGGTTTCTTCCCGTAAACTGGAGAGATCTCAACAAGCTCTTCCAGATTTCTCGGTTGTTCCAGTAAATCAAGAAGTATCTCGTCTCTTCTATCAAAAATTTCAAGGTATTCTTGAACTCTCCTTTCTATGTCCTCTCTNCCNAAAACTGGCATTGAATGAGCAGGAACAAAGATTTTCAAATCAAGTTCTAAAACCCTCTCCACGCTTTTTTTGAAAAGCCATGGATCCGACTCTGGATTGCCGTAAAAAGGTCCAAATGACGAGAGATCGATATCTGCTGCAAAAAGAACATTTCCGTTTATAAGAAACACGTGGTGATCAGCTGTGTGTCCGGGAGCTGAAATCGCTTCTATTTCTGGGCTCTGGGTTAGAATACCCTCATAGAATCTTTCAGACTGGAAAGATTTCATCCCCAAAAACGATGTGACAGAAGATTTCCAGATCTCAGCCAGTTTCTTACCTACGAATCTCACAGCAAGGCTATCAAGATCGGTTGAAACATCCGGCGGAGCCAAAACGGCCTTACTGGCTTCATTGAATATCCACGCTCCACTTGCATGATCTGGGTGAGTATGGGATAGGATCAAACAATTTGCTCTTTTCA
>MTNC01000032.1 GCA_002010285.1 Archaeoglobus sp. JdFR-41
CCCCTACATGGACGCTCTCGATATCGTCCGAGATCTTATAAAAATTGATACCCGTAATCCACCTGGTGTGACTACTGAGGCAGCAGATTACCTTCAGAATCTGTTTTCAGGTTATGCAGTAAAAAGATACGTGAAGGAAGAAGGAAAGGATAATATCGTGGTGGAAATATCTNAGGGAAAACCCACCATAATGCTTACGTCTCATCTCGACACAGTGCCCTCTGATAACTCCCTTCTTAATCCCGTACTTGTAAACGGAAAGCTTTACGGTAGAGGTAGCTGTGACGCCAAGGGTAGTATTGCAGCAATATGTGACGCTGCATTCTCTCTTGAAAACTGTTCTGTAGGTCTAAAACTCGCTTTTACAGCAGATGAGGAAATCGGAGGAGTAAATGGTCTTGGATATGTGTTTCAAAAAGAGAAGGCTGATTTTGTAATTATAGGCGAACCTACAGGNTCCTCAAACATTGGTGTTCTTCAGGCTGCAGTACTGGCTGCAGATGTCGTAATATCAGGGGTTTCGGGACATACAGCCAGACAGGATGCAAAAGAGGGAGCCATTTACAGAGCCTCTGAGTATATAATCAAATCAGTGGAAGAATTTCAGAGGCTAAGGGGTAATTTTGATGACTACAGAGCTTTTTTCATACAACAGGGTTTTGATTTTGCAATGAACAGCTGGCATGCTGTATTCAATCCAGCCATCATAGAAGGAGGTGAAAAAAGGAACATGGTTGCTGGAAAATGCACAATTAAGGCAGACATAAGATTTGCCCCATGGATAAGTGTAGAATCTATCAGAAAACTCATACAGACCGAATTNGTGGAAAACATTCGAGTAGAGGGCTTTCTTCAGCCATACGGTGTAAAATACGACTCCGTAGATCTCCAAAAAGATCTCATTTTACTGCACGCCTTCAAGAAGGCAGTAGAATCCAGAGGACGGAAGGTAACTGCTGTGTTTTCTCTTGGAATTGGTGACTCAAGACATGTCAGAAAATACGGTATTCCAGCTGTCTATTTTGGACCGGGCGGAGAGAATCTCCATGGCGACGATGAATTTGTCTATGTTTCGGAAATCTACGAAGCTTCAGCAGTTTACGAAGAGGTTGTAAAGATTCTCGAAACCTCNCAGGAAACGACTGATTGACAGATGGGATTGAAAACACACGATTAAAGTGTAGCAAAAAGCTTTAACACCTCTCGTNTACACTCTCCCATCTATGAGAACTTATATTTACTGTGATAGCTGTGGAAAGGAAACTCTCCATGAAATCGTCAGAGAGGATAGAAACCTGTATCGATGCATTGAATGTAACTCTCATGTTTTATTTTCCCCAGAAAAGGAAATTNAATTAAGGGCCATTATCAGTTCAGGTGCAAGATCAAGAAGAGGTACTCTGAAAGTAAGGAGAGGGGACGTAATTGAAATCGGAGACGAGTACATAGTCGATACAGGCGAAGGACATCGAATAGGAGAAGTTACAGCAATAGAGCTTAGAGATGGAAGAAGAGTTGAGAGAGGCTATGTACAGGATATATCCACAGTCTGGCTGAGGGACGTGGGAGAGGTAGAGGTAAGAATTAGCCTCCACAAGAGAAGTGTTACAACACCATACAGAATTGTTACTGATGGTGATATGGAATTTGAAGTTGGGGAGGTTCTGGACATAGACGGAAAACTCTATCGTATCCACAGAATAAAGATTTCGAAGGGGGGCGTGGCAAGAAATCCGGGGGAGAGAGTTAAAGCGAGAGATATCAGGAGAATTTATGCGAAATATGAGGGAAAGAAATATTGACAAACCCATACGTTTAAGAGATTTTATCCTTGCTGACGAATGTTTTTTCTCAGTTGTTGGNTATAGAAACGACGAAGGAATTAAATGCTTTCTCAGGTACGTTCCTGACCAAAAAGGAGATAGAATCAAGGNAGATAAAAGATATAAAAAGCTATCACACGATGAAGCAATAAAGTCTGATATTGCCTCCAGATACTATCAGGATGGAATCTTCAGAATTCCAGTTTCTGATGTTCAGGAAGTCTTCAAACCCGAAGAGAGAATTTACAATTCCATGAGATATCCAGAAGTCAGAAAGGTNGTGGAATTTTTTGAGGGGATTCCACTCAACAAAATGGGTACTACAGGTTCAAGATTAATAGACCTAGTATCAGAGGAGTCTGATGTTGATTTTGTTGTTTACGGCAGATGGTGGTTTTTAGCCAGGGATAGAGTTAGAGCAGGGATTGCAAACGGTAGAATCTCGGAGCCAGATTCAGAGACTTGGGATTTTATATACAGTAAGAGAAAAATCAATCTGCCATTCGATGTTTTCCTCAAGCATGAGAGACGCAAATACCATCGCGCATTTGTTGGGAGCACATATTTTGATCTTCTTTATGTAAGAGATTACAACGAACTTGACAGAGACATTCCGGAGGAAAGAGGTGAAAAACTCGGAAAAGTCGAGATAGAAGCAGAGGTT
Source organism: Archaeoglobus sp. JdFR-41 (assembly GCA_002010285.1). Classification (GTDB taxonomy): domain Archaea; phylum Halobacteriota; class Archaeoglobi; order Archaeoglobales; family Archaeoglobaceae; genus JdFR-41. Next base: position 2,488 of record MTNC01000032.1, read on the forward strand.
ACTGATGACTCATTTGTATTTGATTATCCATCATTCTACCCCGTGCACCACCCAGAGGTTGAGGCCGTGCTGAGCTACACCCACACATTTGCGGGGCAGGTATTCAGAGGGGAAAGATTACTTGCCAGAGGAGATTTAGAAGTGATCAACGGAAAAAATTTCCTAATAGTTGGAACAAAGAGAGAAGTAGAAGATGAGTACATAATCTCCATAGACTTACTCGAGAAGGAGAACCTTACCAGGGAATTCAAACAGTGGAGAGATGATATGGGTTTTTAAAACTCTTAAACATTTTTTATGTCTTCTTTAGTCAAGTGAGAACTCATTGGCTGCAAGCAACGCTGCTCCCTTTGCAACTGCGTAATCATCTTCAATCACAAAAAAATTCGGTTTGAAAACGGTGGGGAGGTATTTTGCTACTCTCTTCTCTACAATTTCCACCTGCAGCCTCGACCCTATCCGTCCTCCAATCGCAACTGCCTCAGGATTAAGAACCATAACAGCATTTGCCAGTACGATACAGAATTTCTCGAATCCATCACAATCGTATATCTCCCCACTTGCAAGGAGGATCTCTGGCTCTTTTTCAAATTCTTTTAAAGACCATCCACCGAAATAAGCTTCAAGACAGCCAGTCTTTCCACATTTACAGTGCCGGTCACCACCAACGTAAGTATGGCCGATCTCTCCGGCAATTCCACAACCCCGGTATATCTCGCCGTGAGTAATTATTCCTCCACCTATTCCTGTGCCAATAGTTACACCAAGAAGATTTGAGATGCCAGTCTCTTTTGAGGCAAAAAAAGCAAAGCAGTTAGCGTCATTTTCGAAAATGTAGGGCCTTGGAAAATCCAGTTCAGGGATGATGGGAAGATTTGGAGCATGGATAAATTCACCATCCTTTATCCAAGCAGCAATTCCAACTCCAATTGCTCTAACCTGTGCAACAGTTTCACCTACGATATCATTAAATCTGTCAAGAACTTCTTCAGTTCTGAATGTTCCGATCTGTTTGAATTCTCCATTTTCGAAAATAACAAAATCCGTGTTGGTGCCACCAATATCCAGTCCGAGAATCATGAGAGAACTACACAACCATTATTAATTAAGCATTCTACTTACCTTATGGCCAGGTTACTATCACTTGAAGATGGGAGAAGAGCAGTTGAACTTGCGAGAAAGTCAATTGAACACTACCTTGAGAATCGCTCTGTACTAAAAGAGAAGCTTGAGGGAGTTTTTTCTGAGAAAAGAGGCGTTTTCACAACTCTCACAAAGCATGGTGATCTCAGGGGATGTATAGGTTTTCCTTATCCAATAAAAAGACTTGATGAGGCCATAATTGAATCTGCTATATCGGCTGCTGTTGATGATCCCCGCTTTCAGCCTGTTAAATTGAGTGAGATGGACGAGATAATTGTGGAAGTTACTGTTCTAACACCACCAGAAAAAATTGAAGCAAAACCCAGAAAAATACCAGAGCATGTGGAAATTGGTAGACATGGGTTAATAGTTAAAATGGGACCGTTTTCAGGATTGCTTCTTCCTCAGGTTGCTGTTGAATACAATTTTGATGAGGAAGAATTTCTGTGCCAGACATGTATGAAGGCGGGTCTGCCACCCGACTGCTGGTTAACCGGTGCGGAAGTTTATCGTTTTGAAGGCCAGATTTTCAAGGAAAAAGAGCCAAGAGGAGACATCGTCGAAGTTGATCTTCGTGCATGTGAAGTTTGATCAGGTTAATTGATAGATATGACAGCAACAAAATTCAATTTTAATTAAATTGTGTGGANAATCGGAAAACTAAAAAGCTTAAACCGGATGAACGCAACATATTTATTCCATACCTCTCTGAATCCCTTGAGGTGATAATNATGGCAAGAATGCATGCCAGGAGACGAGGGAAGTCAGGGTCCAAGAGAGTATACAGAGAAGAACCGCCAGAGTGGGTAGAAATGTCACCGGAAGAAGTTAAGAAAAAGGTAATTGAGTTGTATGAGGAGGGTTACGAACCAAGTATGATCGGAATAATTCTCAGAGACAGGTACGGTATCCCCTCGGTAAAACAGGCAACAGGTCAGAAAATAGTAAAGATACTGAAAGAAGAGGGAGTTGACATCAAGTACCCCGAAGATCTCAAGGCACTCATAAAGAAAGCTCTGAAACTCAGAAAACATCTCGAAATTCACAAAAAGGACTATCACAACAAGAGGGGATTACAGCTAATTGAAGCAAAAATCTGGAGACTCGCCAATTACTACAAGGAGAAGGGTNTACTGCCTCCAGACTGGAAATACAGCCCAGAGAGACTGAGAATTGAGCTATCAAGATAGTAAGAATTTCTTAATGAATTGCCCTGTCCACTCCCCTCCAGTATCTCTTTCTCAGCTCTCTTTTGTTGACCTTGCCGAGAGGGGTCAGAGGCAGGGATTCCANGAACTCGATCATCTTTGGTACTTCATATTTTGCCAGTTTCTGCTTGCAGAACTCAATAAGCTCTTCTTCAGTTGCTTCAGCATTTGGTTTAAGCTGAACCACGGCCATAACCGCTTCTCCCCAGTCCGGATGAGGAACGCCGATAACTGCAACATTCGATATAGCTGGATGCTGCTGAATCACCTTTTCTACTTTTGTTGAAAAGACATTGTACCCACCGGTTACAATCATATCCCTTTCTCTATCTACCAAGTACAGAAAACCCTCATCGTCCATATAGCCCACATCACCTGTGATTACCCAGCCATCCCTGANTACCTTCTCGGTTTCCTCAGCCATTTTCCAGTATCCTTTCATATTGTATGGGGTNCTCACGGATACTATCCCAGGTTCTCCCTTTCTGACTTCGTTTCCTTCCTTGTCCACTATCCTCACCTCTGCNATGAGGGGAAGCTCTTCCAGCAGATTTCAGAATTTCTTCCCTCTCATACAACCCTCTTTTATGTTCATCCTTTGTTAGAACTGAAATCAGCTGAGGTACCTCAACCTGACCGTAGAGCTGGATGAAGATATTCCCAAAAACTTTTATAGCTTCTTTCAACCTTGCAGGTGACATTGGGGCTGCTCCATAAACTATAGTCCTCAGAGATGATAAATCTGTGTTTCTGAGCTTTTCGCTATCGAGCATTCTGTATATCATGGTTGGAACCGCCCAGAACCAAGTAATCTTCTCTCTTTCAATGATGCCAAGTATTTCCTCAACGTCAAACCTGAAGGTAACAACGCATGTTGAACCCTTTAGCAGACTCGCAAGAGCTATTGCACCGGCAGCATGAACAAGTGGTGTCACGAGGAGTAACTTCTCCCCATCCCTTATATCAAATTCAATGACGTGAGCTATGGCGTTCATCGNCATACTGTAGTGAGTGTGAATTGCTCCCTTGGGTGTACCAGTTGTTCCTCCTGTGTAAACCAGAAAAACAACATCTTCTGGCTCTACCTTAACATCGAGTTCTCCGTCACTCCCGTTTTTAACAAGCTCATTGAAATCAATAAAATCGTCAGGAACTTCCATATCACCATAGGGGACAGCAATAAAGTAATCTACATTACTTAGTTTANCTCTCCTCTCCTTTATAAACTCGAGAAGCCAGTAATCAACAATCACGGCTCTGGATTCGCTGTTTCTGATGATATGTTCCATATCATCTCTCGACAATATTGGATTAATTCCTACACCTACCAGACCGCTTCTAATTGCAGCAAAGTTTGAAATTACAGCTTCAGGTCTATTTAATAGCAAAAATGCAACCTTATCCCCTTTTTTCAGGCCCAGATCACGCAAGGCATTTGCAAGTTTTCTTGACAGAACGTCGAATTCGGCATACGTTATCTCCTGAGTAATGTTCCTTACGGAATCTATAAACTTCATGAGAACTCGACTTGAATATCTTTTCAGCGATCTCTCTACAAGTGTTTTCAGTGTCAGCATAAGCTGATTGTC
>MTNC01000087.1 GCA_002010285.1 Archaeoglobus sp. JdFR-41
TTTTTTATTCCTTAGTGTTACTAAGAAAAATATTAGTGTTAACAGGTGATTGTGTGTCGGGCGTTAAGGAACACATACTGCGTTACTGGAACGCGCGTGCTGAGAGTTACGACAAATCTCCAGGCCACGCAGGTCTGCAGGGTACGTGGAAGAAACTTTTATCCAGAGTTTTCGAAAAAAAGAGTAAAATCCTGGACGTAGGAACTGGGACGGGTTTTCTGGCACTAATCCTTTCAGAGCTNGGACACGAAGTTACAGGAGTCGATCTATCGCCCCGTATGCTTGAAATTGCAAGAAAAAAAGCACTTGAATCCGGACANAGAATTGACTTTAAACTCGGCGATGCAGAAACGCTTCCATTTAAGNACAATTCTTTTGATGCAGTTATCTGCAGACATCTTCTCTGGACATTACCTAACCCAACCGTTGCGGTATCTGAGTGGAGAAGAGTTGTAAAAAAAGGTGGTAAGGTTGTTGTGATAGATGGATGCTGGTTCGATAGATCATTGAGATCAGGCATTCGGAGGTTTATCGGTCGCCTGGGCATAGCTCTGTACGAGAAAAAGAGTCCTTTTGCAAACTGTTATCCGCGCCAAGTAAACAGNGCTCTACCCCTCTATGGAGATATGAATCACGAGAAAGTTGTTGAGATTTTTGAAAGAGCGATGCTNACCAGAATTTCAGTGCAGGATTTGAACTGGATAAAAGATGCTGTCTACAGAGAGCAACCTTTTGTTTATAGACTTGCCTGGGGGAGTAGAGGTTATTTTTTGATTGAGGGATACAAGGAGGTGGAGATATGAGGACCTTGTTGCTCCTTAGTGTGTTGGTTTTAATAGGCTTTATACTGGGGTGCATTCACCAGACTGAAGATATTAAGAGTGAAACTATTAATGGGACAGGAAGTACCAAGAACACTCTTGTCGTTGGAGAAATGTGGGATATCAGAAGCGTGGATCCCTTAAAAAGTGGAACTCTGCTTAAGGAGAAGGCTATGGTCGTTGAATCACTTGTAGAAGTAGATTCAAGTTTCAAACTGAAACCGGGACTTGCAAAATCCTGGGAGCAGGTAAACGACACAGTATGGCGATTTCATCTGAGAGAAGGTGTAAAATTCCATGATGGCCATGAAATGAGAGCTGATGATGTCAAATGGTCTCTGGAAAGGGCTTTAAAGGATCCAACAATCCAATCCTTAACAAAAATAAAGTATATTAAAGTTGTGGATGACTACACCATTGACTTCATACTAAAAGAGTCGTACGCTGCATTTCCAGCTACACTTGAATACTCGAAACTGGCGATAGTGTCACCCACTTCGGAAATGGATGAGAGTGGAATTATCGTAAAACCTGTTGGCACTGGACCATTCAAATTCGTGAAGTGGGATACTGCCGCAGGCATTCTTTATCTGGAGAGCTTTGATGATTACTGGAAGACGAAGNCTNAAATAAAGAAGCTTGTAATAAAAGCCATCCCCGATCCAGCTACAAGAGCAATTGCAGTCGAGAAGGGAGAAGTGGATTTCACCTGTGACGTCCCGTACGGAGACATCAACAGATTATCAGGTGAAAAAGGTTTGAAAGTGGAACTGCATCCAACAGCAAGGGTATACCAGCTGACTTTTGGAAGTCTTAAAAATACTCCATACGAGGACATAAGAGTGAGGAAAGCGATTAGCTATGCTATCGACAGAGAGGCAATAGCTAATCAGGCTTTACATGGATGTGCTGAACCCGCATATGGTATAATCCTTCCAACGCTCTGGTGGGCAAACAACAACATAGAAGGATACAGTTACAAACCCGAAAAGGCACGAGAATTGCTAAAAGAGGCTGGATGGGTGGATTCCGATNGNGATGGGATAGTCGAGAAGAACGGTGAAGAGTTCAGTGTGACACTCTACACATATCCACAGAGGCCTGGATTAAAACCCATGGCAGAGGCTATTCAGTCGTATCTAAAGGATATAGGNATTGACGTAAAGGTCAGAGTAATGGACTGGAGTGCAATANCAAAATACATGACTGCAAGAGATATGAAGCTATCTGCCTACCACCTGGCGATGGTACCAGATCCTGACTACTATCTCAGAAGGACGTATCATAGCAATGGTTCATACAATTCTTGGGGTTACAGCAATCCAAGGGTTGACGTGCTTCTTGAAAAGGGGCTCAGCGTATCCGATGCGGAAGAGAGAAAGAGAATATACGATGAAATTCAGCAAATCGCAATGGATGAAGTCCCTCTGATTCATGTTGCATTCTACAAGGTAGCTGTTGTTTACAGAGATTACGTGAAGGGCTTTGAGTTTAATCCGGTTGCTCATGACTACATGCTGAATCCAGAGATTTATATTGAATAATTTTTTAGTATATGATAGCATTTATATTAAAAAGGCTCTTGATGACAATACTTGTTGTAATTGCTACCTCTGCTCTGACTTTCTGCTTACTCACTGCATCTCCAGGAGATACCGCTGAGATGATAATAAAAAAAATTCTGATTGGAGAAATCGAGTATACCCCAAATCAGCAGGAAGTTGACACGGTAAAACGAGCTTTCGGACTTGACCAGCCTGCCATTGTTCTATATGCAAAATGGTTGTGGAACGCTCTCCGCGGTGACTTTGGACGTTCATATGTATCAGGATTGCCTGTTTTCGATGAAATCCTAACCAGANTNCCNGCTACTATTATGCTTGCGTTCTCTGCATCAGCTCTTTCAGTCGTGATTGGAATACCACTTGGAATTCTCTCAGCTTCNAAACGAAATACTCCCATAGACTACGCTCTGCTCGCATACTCTGCCTTCTTCTTGGCAATGCCAAATTTCTGGCTCGCACTGATACTCATTCTTGTATTTTCACTTAAACTCGGAATACTACCAGTTTCAGGGCTGGGAATTCCAAATTTAATTCTTCCTTCACTTACTCTCGCCACAGGTATGTCTGCCGTTACCCTCCGCCTTACAAGAACGAGTATCCTCGAGGTTCTGACACAGGATTACATAATTGCAGCCAGATCAAAGGGGTTGAAGGAGCATCAGATTTTATACAGACACGCCCTGAGAAATGCTCTCATCCCTGTTGTAACAATTGTAGGAATTCAGCTTGGTCACCTCCTCAGCGGGACTGTTATTGTGGAAACGATTTTTGGCTGGCCAGGTATCGGAAAACTCCTTGCAGACTCAATTGAAGCCAGAGACATTCCAATGATACAGGGATGCGTGGTTTTCATTGCAGCTCTCTTTTCTCTCGTGAACTTTCTTGTAGATATCTCATACGCCATTTTAGATCCGAGAGTCAGGGAGGGAGAACACTATGCTTAACACCACTGTCCTTTCAACACACTTAAAGGCGTATCTGAGAAACTCCAGCATTCTGATCAGCACTGCACTTCTTCTTTTCTTTGGCTTGATGGTCGCTCTATCTCCACTGTCAGGAGATCCCACCAAAATTGACCTGAAAAACAATCTCCAACCTCCAAGTACGGATCATCCATTTGGTACAGATCATCTTGGTAGAGATGTACTCACAAGAATTGTTCATGCAGCAAGGATTGACCTCGGCATTGCACTTGTCGTAGTTTCTCTTTCAGCCGGTATAGGAGTTTTAATTGGTTTAGTTTCCGGACTGTATGGAGGCATAGTTGACAGAATTGTCGTCTGTTTAATCGATATTTTTCTGGCTTTACCGGAATTAATTCTTGCTCTTGTAATAGTAGGGGCTCTTGGTCCAGGTTTACTCAACTCAGCAACAGCCCTGATCATTCTGGGGTGGGTACGATACGCAAGAATTGTAAGGGGATCCGTTATCTCGATCAAAGAAAAATCGTTCGTGGAGCTTGCCAGAGCTTCTGGAGTTGGAAATTTCAGTCTGATGTTCAGACATATACTTCCGAATGTGATTTCACCAGTTGTTACTCTATCAATGCTTCATCTGGGACATGCTATCCTTTCACTTGCGTCACTTGGATTCCTCGGACTTGGAGCTCAACCACCGACTCCCGAGTGGGGGACAATGCTGAGCGAGGGNAGAATCTACCTCAGAGAGGCATGGTGGATGTCNGTTTTTCCAGGAATGGCCATTATGTTAACAGTTCTGTCATTTACGCTACTTGGGGATGGTTTGAGGGACATCTTTGATCCCAAACACAGGAGGTTGTACTATGGATAATCTTCTCAGAGTTGAAGATTTACGGGTTTGCTTTATACTAAAAGAGGGAGTTGTAAGAGCTGTTGATGGTGTAAGTCTCAGTCTCAGGAAAGGCGAAACACTTACATTGATAGGCGAAAGCGGTAGCGGAAAATCTGTCCTTGGCATGGCCATTTTGAGGTTGCTACCTGAAAATGCTATTATCGAAGGAAAAATATTGTTTAATGGTTTGAATCTCCTCGAAATGGAGGAAGAGGATGTCACAAAAATCAGGGGAAAAGAAATAGCATGGATACCTCAGAATCCAGCAACATCATTAAATCCGGTAATGAAGGTGGGGAGTCAAATAGCTGAACCTATGGAACTCCATCTCAAACTCAACAAAAAACATTCGTTCCGCAAGACTGTTGAATTACTGAAGATCTTCAGAATCCTACCTCCTGATGTAAGAATACTGCAGTATCCACACCAGTACAGTGGAGGTATGAAGCAGAGAGCACTGATCGCAATGGGAACATCTGCTAACCCCAGACTGATAATAGCAGATGAACCAACAAAGGGTGTGGATGCAATAAGAAGGGCCCAGGTTGCCAGTGTATTCAAAAAGATTAAAAAGGAAAGCGATGAAATCACATTTTTGATAATTACACACGACTTGAACTTCGCTGAAAAACTTGCCGACAGAGTCGCAGTTATGTACTGTGGCAGGATCATTGAGGTTGCTGAAGTTCGCGATTTTTTCAACAAACCTCTACACCCATACTCCATTGCTCTCCTCAACTCTCTCCCTTCAAGGGGATTGATACCCATAGCAGGACCTCCACCAAGTATGATCAAACCGCCAGATGGCTGCAGATTTCGTTTAAGATGCAGGTTCGCGTCTGATAAATGCTCAGTAGAACCTCCTCTCCTTGAATCTGAAAGAAGTCTTGTAAGGTGCTGGCTTTATGTATAGAGAGAAAATCGTGATTCGTGGAGTTGGTCTAACAAAAATTTTCAGAAGTGGATTCATTTCAAAAAAGGAAGTTGTAGCAGTTGACAACGTTGATATAGAAGTTGGAAAAGGACAAACTCTCGCCCTTGTGGGTGAAAGCGGGAGTGGTAAGTCCACATTGGGAAAACTTCTCCTTCATCTGATAAAACCCGATAGAGGGGCAGTTTACTTTGAAGGTATCAATTTAACCAAATTAAAATCGGGCAAATTGAGGAAAATGAGAAAAAAGATGCAACTCATACCTCAGCACCCAGAAGATGCACTGAACCCGAGGTGGAAGATTTATGATAGCATTGCTGAACCCCTCAGAATCCACAGAATTACTGCCACAAATGAGAAGGAAATTGTTGAGAATCTGGTGGGGATGGTTGGATTAGGGTACGAGCATTTGACACGATACCCTCACGAGTTAAGCGGAGGTGAACTGCAGAGAGCTGTAATAGCAAGGGCTATTGCCACCAAACCCGAATTCATTGTGTGTGATGAACCAACATCAATGCTTGATGTCTCCATCCAGGCGTCGATTGTGAATCTCCTGCTCAATCTTCAGCATAGGTTTGGAATAACGTACCTCTTCATAACTCATGATGCAGAACTTGCAAAAATTATCGCAGATGAAGTTGCCATCATGTACTCTGGTCAGATAATCGAGTTGGGCAAAGACATTCTGAATGAACCCATGCATCCATATACGTCACTTCTCGTTAACTCATTTNATTACGAAACAGTTTTCACTGAAGATGTAACCCTCAACAGAACCTTCAACAGAGCACACCCAAACAATTCTTCGCAGGGATGTAAGTTCTACCCACTCTGTCCCGATAAAATAGGAATTTGCTCCAAAAAATCTCCGGAAATTGTCAGAATGAATGGAAGAGCTGTTAGATGTTGGTTATACCAATGAAATTACCGTGCTGACACCAACGTCGATTATCTGGAATGAAGGTTTGAAAGTGTGTGGT
>MTNC01000071.1 GCA_002010285.1 Archaeoglobus sp. JdFR-41
GCAAGAACCTCCATTGTATCTGCCGTACCACTTGCAGATGTTATTGCTCTGCTTGCTGTTTTCGGTATCAGCAACCCAGCAGCGGCAACTGTTGGGACTATAACCATCGCTGCCTTTGTCCCTGGAACTCCACCAATGCTGTGGGTATCAACAACATTCCCTCGCTCAAACGAGATCTTTTTTCCTTCTTCAACCATTGCCTCAATCATCCACTGAAGTTCATCGTCGTCCATTCCAANGACTTCGTTGGCAAGAACAAACGCTGCAAGTTCCACCTCGCTCAGAACGTTTCGAGATACATCCGCTATGATTTCCCGGATCTCACCCCTCTCATATTTATGACCGTCAAATTTCTTCCGGATGTATTCGACTGNTCTGGGTCTTGCCACAGGATATATTTCAGCCTCGCATGGTTCCTCAATACTACAAATTTCAGCGGTAAAAGTACAGACTCCAGCTTCACCTGGTTCAATGACCTCTGTAGCTATTTCAACTTCAGCTGTGAACGAATCTCTACCAATAACAACCCTAACTCTATCTCCAGGGAGCAAACCAAGTTCATCAGCATCAGACTGATTCAGGATTACACTCACTCTTTCCGTCTTTAGGGGGAGAAGCTTAACTCTGAATTTCATAACTCCTTAATGTGATGTGGAGAATATTAATTTTGTTATCTCTCTTTGAAGAATTCCACAACTTCTATCCAAAAATTTAGAAATTTTTTAAAGAATTTTTAAAAATAAAGAATTACCAGAGATACAGTCCCGTCTGATTGTCAAACTTTCTTTCAGGTGGTTTTCCTACCAACTCAAGAACAAAGAGTTCGCATGCAAAGACTTCAGATCTGAAGAGATGGCCTGAAAAGATTTTGTCTTCATTTCCAAGTANGATGTGAATATGTGGAAACACNTCCCCGTCCTTTATAGATATATTTCCCGAGAGGCTTAGAATCTCGCACCTTTCCTCTACCTTTCTTCTGACATATTCTTTCTTTATCTGATCGTAATAGCCAACTTCGGCTGATATGACAGCACCTATTCCGCTAACGAGAGCAGATTTCACACCACTTGATTTGAGAAACTCGGTAAGCTGTAAAATTATGTCTGCACCAAAATCAAGTCTCAAGAGATACGCCCTACCGGCTTTGAACTCGAAANCTTTCATGGTTTAGAACTGCAATTTTACCTATAAGAACATTTAGGGTAAAGATGTAGGGTAAAGCTGTAGATCCAACTCTTCGCTAATCTTTTAGCGATGTTATTCTCAGAATAACAAAGGGTACAGCTAATTAGAATTCGTGGAGTCAACTGAGTATTCACAGGAGCTGGTGGACAGGATAGAGAAGACATACAGAGCGAGAGAGTCGGTAAAAGNTAGGATAGTAGGATTTAGATTTACTAATNTTTGCCTTAAAANAGACTTTTTTTAGTGGCAATCATAAAAAACCGAACTGCCATAGCAAAACTGAGAAAACTGGTTGAAAGCGGGGAAAAGGCTTGCAACTCTTTAAAGGGGGCGTACAGATCGAAGAATTTGGATGAGAATTTGAGGAAAGTCAGAGGAATCTTAAGCAGGATAGATTTGCTCGATTTTAACTTGACAGCCTCGGANATTTACGACCAGATAATATCGAAACTCGAAAGAAAAGGAGAATCAATAGGAGAAATGGACACACTAATCGCCAGCATAACCCTAGTCCACAACGAAAGAGTGGTGACAAGGAACGTCAAACCCTTCAGTCGTGTTATAGGTTTGAAAGCTGGTAGTTATTGGCTGCTGGATGGATGTTCGTACACTCCAATATCCAACTGCTTGCCAAGAAAAAATGTCCCTTACATATGTTTTCTGAGGAACTCTCTGATCTTCTCCGACTCTAGCCATCCCCTTTCCAGCTTGTATGTAAGTTCCTGTATTCTTTTCACCTGTTCCATGAGTTTATCAGCAACTTCTCTGTCATACACCCTGGTTTCAATAAAGCCGGAAAGGGCAGCAAGTGGATTTTTTATNCCATCAATCAGAATTGCAAATTTCTCTATGTTATCTTCTATCTGCATGTACGCTCTTCTCTTTTCCTCCTCGAGTTCAAATGCTTTGATTGTAAGAGCTAAATCATCTGCAAGTGTCTGTATCAGCTCTTCTTCCTCACGGCTAAGTTTCTGCTCCAGATACAGGACAAGAACTCCCCTGATTCTATTATCAACTTGCATCGGAAATGAGTAAACCCAGTTGAATTCCATCTTCTCTGCACAGCCCCTGCACTCCTCACTGGATTGATACATGTGGTGTCCTTTCTCTACAACCTCAATTATGAGCTTGCAAGTGGAGAGCTTTTCAGGCACACTTCTTCCTCCGAAGAAGGAGATAAACTTTCCATCTTCAATGAGGCAGATTGTTGCTTTTGCACACTCTGGAAGAGTTATGAACTCTTCACATACTCTATCAAGATATTTTTCCAGATTCTTCTCCATCACAGCAGCCTTTCCGATACTGTTAATCACTTTCAGAAGATTTTGCAATCGAACTCTCTCAGTAACATCTCTCAATACCATAACCCCCAATACAGCCTCACCATTCTCCAGAATNGGTGAGCCAGATACCTCTACCCATATATACTTTCCATCACGCCTCCTGCATCTGACTAAGGTTTTTGCGGTTTTGGGATATCTTGCAAGCCTTAGAAATTCTTTCTTGGCCCATTCTACGTCATCAGGGTGAATGTTATCAAAAATTGACTTTCCTAAACGTTCTTCTGGTTTGTATCCAAGAACTTTCTCGGAAGATGGGCTGATGTAGGTAATTTTTCCATNNGTGTCAACAGTGATAATTACGTCGTTGACATTCTCAACTATCAGCCTGAATTTTTCTTCAGNCTCTTTCAGTTTCTTTAGTAGCATTTTGTGGCTGGTTATATCTCTCTTTATACCAGCGTAGTAGATTATCTCTCCTTTGTCGTCCCTGATAGGAAATGCTGATAGCTCAACGTGAATTTCACTTCCGTCTTTCCTCTTACAAACAACTTCACCCCTGAATACTCCTTCTTTTTTTAACTTCCTTAGAATCTCCTGAAACTGCTTTTCACCCATATAAATTGCAGGACTCTTTCCTTTCATTTCTTCATCAGAGAATCCAAGAAGTCTTCTGTGAGCCTCATTCTGCTCGATCCAGTATCCATTTTTGTCTATAATACTAATACCATTAATCGANTTTTCAAATATTTTCCTGTAGATTCTGAGCTTCTTCTCAAACTCTTTTCTCTCTGTAATATCAATAAAGGCTGCAACCACAGCATTCTTTCCCAAGAATTTCACAGGCTTTATAAGACATTCAACCCAGATTGTTTTTCCATCTTTTCTTATCACACGCAACTCTATTCTTTCAGGTATCTCTTTACCGGCGATTTTCTCCTGAGCCAGTCTCCACACTCGATCTCTATCCTCTATGTGCACGATCTTNTTAACATCATCCTCTGAGAGTTCTTGCAATCTGTACCCCGTTATAACTTCTGCCGCAGGATTTGCAAAAACGACTTTTCCCTCCTGAAATATGAGCAGTCCCTGAATTGAGTTGTCAACTATGGTTCGATAGGCTTCATCNTGTTTCCTTTTCTCAGTTATATCCCGGACAAAAATTGCTGCCATGTAACCTTTTTCAGATTCAATCGGGACNGTTAGTATTTCAAATATTTTTCTCCCACTTTTTACGTCCATTTCGACTTCATAAAGGNCTTTAGCCCAGAAGGCATTGCCCGTTCTCAGNAATTCTAATATACTTTGCTTCATTCTTTGTCTAAGATCTTTGTTTTTCTTTTCTTTCGGTAAAAGTTCGAAAGCAACATCCCAGATTTTTCTTCCCAGGACTTCTTCTCTCCCGATTTCAATTATTTTTTCAGCAGCTTTGTTCCATTCGAGTATGGTTCCACTGTAGTCCACAATTATTATTCCCTCTTCCGCGTTCTCAAAAACTTCTTTGAGTATGAATTCTCTTTTTCTTTCTTCCGTAATATCGTTTACTGACACTATTACCTCCACAAGTCTATCATCTATAAAAACGGGGATTAAANTAGCCTTAAACCATCTGTTTTCGCCAGAAATTTCAAGCATGTATTCAAAATGGCTGATTTTACCCTTTTTACATGTTTCAAAAGCTCTGGCAAAGGGGTTATGAGTATAAGGAGGCATCACATCAAAAACGGTTTTTCCCAAGAAGTTTTCTGGTTTTGTATACAGTTTTTCAGGTTTTGCCGCGTAATATCTGGTAATTCTGGCATCTAAGTCGAGTATGAAAATGAGATTGGCAGATTTCATTAAGCTTTCAAGCTCAGCCATGTATAATTCTGGCTTATTCTGCATCCTGTCTTTGAATTCTCTATACATACCATTCACCTCAATATTGTATGAACATTGACAGCAAAGTTACGGCATAGAACCTCACCTAAAACGAGTTTACTGAAAAAACACAAAAAGCTGCACCGAACGTATTTTCGGAATAACATTGAATTAGTAATTGGATTATAGTACTATATAAGATTTTCTTACATTTTTGCAATTTACTATATGAAATACCTGAAATTTGAAATAAAGCTTAAATTTATTTAAAATACTTATTTATTAGAATATTATTTTGAAANAATTAAAGAAATTAGTAGAAATTACGGTATGTAGCTGGTAATCAGGTTCCTGACTGCTGACCATATCTTGACATAGCTGTTGAGATAGCTGCCAACATTATTCCAGAACGTATCCCATATTCCATTGATCTCCATCGCTCTCCAGACATCTTCGATAATTTTTGTTCTGTAATAGATCATCTTCTTTGTCAGGTTGAGATAATCTGTGCCTGCTGGCGGAGGTCCAAATGTTGCTCCAGGAGTTCTGAAGAAGAGAACATAAAATTCCCAGCTTTTGAAGAGGGTTCCATTCGTTTCTTTAGCTGCTATACCTGAAAGAAGCCAGTAATTTCCAATATTCCAGCCTGTAAGCTGCATACCCTCAACAGGCAGGTGTATGTAATACTCCTCAAAAATTGTCGCCCGCCTCTTAGGCTCAGAAAGGTCGGCGAGCATGTAAGGGGGAATGAAGCCTATATCCTCTCCACCCTCGAAATGGACATTGTAGTGAACCTGAGTGCTGTTTAGTGATTGATTGAGCCATACATAGGTTCCACTTTTNTTTANCCTGATNTTGGCATCAGCAAGCATGTCCTTAACACCCTTCAAAACCGATCCGGCAACCGATCTCTGGTAGCATGTGTACCGGAAGAGATAGAGGTCGGCATCGTAGAAATTTCCAAGTTTCGTTGACCATACTTTGCCAGTCATGTTTGTCCAGTTACCCGTTCTTCCAAGATAATTTCCAAATACCCAAGTACCTGAACTGTTCCACCATATTTGCTCATCGTTAGCAGTATCCAAAAGTCCTCCCGGCGTTGATGCANTACTCACAGGATTTCCGAGACTGTCATACAGAGTCACGTTTTCACCTGCTGTNTTACTCAAAACCGCTGATCCCTTATTTATACATTTGTAAAAAGCCTTTGGACAGAGAAATATGCCATTGGGTATTGTGCAGACCGTACTCCCTCCCTCATCCAGAACGTACCAGCCACTAATGTTGATCGGAGTGCTGGAGGGATTAAATATTGAAACCCATTCATAGTTCTGAAGATTTGAACCGACATTGTCTGCGCCTGGAGGATTTGGCTCCACTGCTACAAGGTAAACTGCCGAAACAGGAAATGATAATGATATAATTACAAGAAGTAAAATCATGATAGACACATGCACCCGGATTTTTAAAGCATGAGAGGGAGAGGAAAGATGATAAATGGAATTTTTCATCATATTTTCTATCGAGTAATAAATAATTTAAAGTTTTTGCCCACTTGATATAACGTACAGAAATTAAATGGATAGATAGAC
>MTNC01000049.1 GCA_002010285.1 Archaeoglobus sp. JdFR-41
CCGGCAGTTGTTGAGGCTGCTGTTGTTGGTGTTCCAGATCCGTACAGGGGTGAGACTGTTAAGGCGTTTGTCGTCATAAAACCTGAGTACAGGGGTAAGGTGACGCAGAACGAACTCGAAAAATTCTGCAGGGAGAGGCTCGACTCTTATAAGGTGCCATACATCTTTGAGTTCAGAGATGAGCTGCCTAAAACTCTGGTGGGGAAGGTTCTGAGGAGAGCACTGAGAGAGGAGGAGATGAGGAAAGGATAATTTTTTATTTCATTATTTGTTTGTTTCACTGTGTATGGTAACTACAACATAATCGACTTTTCAATATCAAACGAAGAAATCGAGATGAAAATTGAGAAGAGAGCAGGGTTTTTTTCATACCAGCGAATAATAAAAAAATCAGGTGATAGGGCAGAAAAAATTGTGCTGGCTGATGATGGACATGTGATTGTCAATCCGGTTGAGCCTGTTAATCTGCCAAGAGAGGTAACTTCTTACCTTCAGATCGAATTTGAGAAACCAGTACTCGTAGAACCCCATGGAAAAAAGAAAATCTACGTGAAGTTCCCCATAGAAGTGGGAGTGTTCATTGCAGGCAAAAGGTCAATTGAGGTTGCTGACATCTTCACGCTTACAAAACCCAAATACACCCTTTACGGAAATCCGAGAAACGGTGTAATCTGCAGATACTGGAAGAGTGATATATACCCTGAAATTCCAAAAACCAACNCTCTGATTGAAGGGGTAATTGAATTGAATATTGAAAATGAAGACGATGAGTGGATTGAGGTTAGACGAGTTGTTTTCAATGCTGTGGGTATGAAAATATACTACGACCAAAAACTTGTGAGTATGAGAGCTTCAATGAAAATTCTGAGTCCTGTGCTTGCTGAAACTGACTTCTTTACCAAGGCTATAAGAGATGGAATGAAGAAGAGTCTCGAACTGTACACTGCGAGAAGAATAGTTGTGCCGACAGGAAAGTTCGTAATGGAGATGGGACTATGATGGATATTCTCTCTGAAACGGTTTATGGAGAGGTAACGGTCTACGATATTATTGTAGTTACAGCAATAATGGCGATAGCCACTGTAATAGCAAAAATAATCGTCAGAAGCATTCGCAGAGTTTTGAGTGACAAAATCAGGAGAGACCAGCTCGAGCTTGTGACCAAAATTGTGTATTTCGGAATACTCATCATAGCCTTTCTTACAGTTCTTCCCATCTTGGGTCTTAATCTTTCAGGGTTACTTGTAGCTGGAGGAATAGCTGGTATTGTTATAGGTTTTGCCAGCCAGAGTGTTGTTTCCAACCTAATTTCAGGACTTTTCCTGATCTCAGAGAGACCAATCAAAATAGGAGATCAGGTGAATATTGATGGAATCACAGGATTTGTGGAAGATATTAACATTATCTCGACAATAATAAGGACGTACGATGGGATTTATGTTCGAGTGCCGAACGAGAAAGTATTTACATCCAGTATAATCAACTATGTTGCAAATCCTGCCAGAAGATTTGAATACATTATAGGTATAAGATATAGTGATGATGCTGAAAAGGCGATAAAGATTATCAGAAGAGTGATAGATGAAGATCCGTTTGCTCTCGTTCACCCTGAACCGGTTGTTTTTGTGGATGAACTCGGTGAAAGCAGTGTTAACATTGTCGTAAGAATATGGGCGCCTTCCACGGTCTGGTACGATGTGAAGATGAGACTGCTTTGGAAAATAAAGAGTGAGCTTGAAGCAAATGGAATCGAAATACCGTTCCCACAGAGAGTTATCTGGTTTGCAAATGAGCTGAAAACCAAGGGCGGGGATAAAAATTTTAGAGGAGACGAGTTTTGATCCCTTATAGTTTTTTATCTTTCTCAAAGTTTTTCCTTTCTCAAATCTATTATTTGCTTCGTTTCCGGTCCTGTTGAGATAAGCGTAACGGGAACTCCGACGTCTTCTTCCACTTTCTCAATAAACTGTTTCGCTCTGGGTGTTAGCTTTTCCCACTCTCTAACCCCATAGCACTCCTTATCATACTTGTCTATCCCTGTCAGAGCAACCTGCGTTGCTCCGTTGACCATAGCAGAATATCTGGCGAACTTACCGTCCCAGTACCCTATTCTTCGTCTCCTTCCTGTGACNGTACCATACTCAACAATGCCAAGTTTTTCCGCCTCCTCTTGTGGCATTTCTGTCGGAAATGGACCAGAACCAACCCTTGTTGGAAAACACTTAAAGACAACAACAACCTCATCCACCCTTGTTGGACCGATCCCAACATCAGAAGCTATTGCGGAGGCAGAGGTATCCTTGGATGTCACATAGGGGTATGTACCGTAAAANAGACTCAGACCGAAACCCTGTGAGCCTTCAATCAGAACAAACTCTCCTTTTTCAAGAGCTGAGTTAACTTCAAGAGGAACATCAGTAAGAAAATCCTTTAACTCAGGAACATCTTTTGCCTGTTTTGCCACTCTGTTAACTCTGTCAACATTTGCTGGGCCACAGCCAGTTCCTGTTGTACCTATCTTCTTGCTCAGATGTTCGCTTCCTCTGTCAGCCTCTATGTGTTTCGGCTCGATAATTGCACATCGGTAATCCACTTTTGCTCTATCTGCCACACTGAGCATCTCCACTTCTTTGAGAAAAACTTCAGGATTCACTAAAACNCCTGCGCCAACCAGCAGTTTGGCATCCTTGTAAACAAAACCAGATGGAATCATCCTGACACCAAATTTCTGACCATCTACTTCAACGGTGTGCCCAGCATTTGGACCTACTCCGCCTCTTGCAATTACTGTGGGTTTTTCTGAGTGGGCAAGGTGTGCAATTATCTTTCCTTTTCCTTCATCTCCCCAGAAACCTCCTACAACGATCATCGATCCCATATCGAGTTTGTCGATAGTCCGGTTTATGTCTCTTCTGATTCTGAGATAGAACAGGGAGTGGTTCCAGATTTTATGAAAAACTGTTGCATTCCTGCAGTAAAAATTTTAATCACGCTCCAAAATTGAAATTTACAATAGAACAATGAAAAGTGAAGAAGTATGAGGCAAAGCAGCAGTAACAAAGCCATTAAAAGAGGTTTCCTTGTAATTGGAAATACTGCATCAACAGAACCGTTCAGCCTTAATGATATCCCGGGCGCTGGGAGATTGGATATTCTATGCAGATGTGTGGCTCAGGCTCTTTTCATATCTCATGGAATAAGAAGGAACACTGAGATCTATCTGCTCCTTCTCGGTCCACCAGACCCACCCAAAGCAGTAAAAGTCAGAGGAGATGAAGTCANGAGGATGTCTCCAGACGAGAGGAACATCGCAGGTCATTTGAGAAAAGCTCTTTCCCTGAAGATTTCAGAAAAGTGGAAAAAAGTGCATTCGGGGGTTTACATTGCAAGAAAAAACCTGAGCGAGCTTCTGGAGGAGCTATCTGAGAATTACAAGATATACTATCTGAGAGAAGACGGAGTAGATTTGAGAAANATTGCTAAGGATGTTCTGAAATCCGAAAAATTACTCTTCATCCTTGGAGACCACCTGGGTCTTCATAAGGAGGCTGAAGAAGTTGTATTTCGCTATTCAAAGGAGATTGTGAAACTGTCTCCCATCTCACTTCAAGCAGAACAGTGCATCGTTATAGTGCACTATCTTCTCGACCTTGCAGAAAAGAGATGAATGGATTTCCGTCTGAGTTTCAGGATCTTTAATTTTTTGATCTGTAATTTCAATCCAAACCTAAAATAACATCGGAAAAGCGCCACTTGGGAATTATTAAATAAAGTTCAATAATTTTAGCAAAATAGGTGAAAGAATAGTAAAAAACTTATACTACTATTACTACATAGACACTATGACTACAAAATCCATAAAGTTGTCAGAGGAGACCTACAGAAAACTCGTCGAGCTTGCTGGAAAGCTCCAGACTGAGCTCAAAAAACCTGTTTCAATTGAAGAAGCGATAAAATACCTGATGAAGAAGAGAATAAGCGATCTTGCAGGTTCATGGGAGATAAGTGAGGAAGAAGTGATGGAAATTAAGGAATCGCTGAGGGAGAGGTGGAGAGCTTGGAGGTCTACTTAGACTCTGATATCCTCATCGATTTCCTTAGGGGTGACAGAGAAACAGTGAAAACCATAAGATGGCTGGAAGAGGAACATGAGCTTGCAACCACATCAATAAACATCTTCGAGCTTTACTATGGTGCCTACAGAACCGCAAGGCAAAAGAACGTTGAAGCTGTGGACGAGCTTGCATCAAGGCTTGAGGTATCAAATCTAACGGAGAAATCTGCTAAAATCTCTGCAAGGGTAATTGTGGAACTCCAATTTGCGGGAAAGGTTATAGATTTAAGAGATGCACTGATTGCTGGAGTGGTGATTGAAAACAATGCCGTGCTTTTTACAAGAAACGTAAAACATTTCCGCAGGGTGAAAGAGTTGAAGCTTTTTGAGGTTGGAAAGGAATTTTAGTTCTCAGGCCTTATTAGATTTAGATGTTAGAACACCATTCAAAAAACTCACAGCAGTTTACATCCTCAGACCGCTACTCAAACAAAAGAAATAAAACATCACAATCATATTTAATCGTAAAACATAAATATTACGTCGTATCTCTCACGACAACAGGAGGTTCTCTCCATGCTCGTAAACGTTCTGGAGAAAACAACCAGATTCATTGTGAAATATCCTGGTATTGTCGTTGCGATTACATCTCTCATCGTCATTGCCTTTTTAATATCTTCATCATACCTCAAATACGGTTACGCTGACTGGGAAGATAGCTTTCAACCCGGAGATGAATATTGGAATAAGTTCGTGCTTTATTATCGTGATTTCGGGCTGACTCCTGAGAATTCGTACATTTTCGTCAAATCGGAAAACGTAATTTCAAGAAAAATATACGACTACATGCTCGATCTGGGTGAGAAAATAGAGAGAATAGACGGCGTAGTATCAGTAACGTCTCCAGCTACCATCATTAAGGCTGTTTACGGCTCTTTACCAGTTGATGAGAGNCTGCTCAAAGATCTNACATACAGATATGCAGCATTTCTCGTACCTAAGACAACCTTTGCTCTTATCTCCATTCAGCTTGAACCGGGACAGAACGCAATGGAGATTTCACAACAGATTGAAAGCGTCCTGAGATTTGTACCAAAGCCACCCGAAGTTACGATTGAAGTGACGGGTGGCCCAGTTCTTCTCTACCAGATTGAAGAATCTGTCAAAAAGGATATCTCCAGAACAACTTCCGCCTCCACGTTCCTTATGATTGCAATACTCTTCCTCACATTCAGCGGAGCAGTGAGAAAGAAGATAACAGCATTCATCCCTCTGATAATATCAATGATGTCCATAACTGTTGTTCTTGGCATAATGCCCAAACTCGGACTTGTTATGACCGACAACTACTCCTCAGTGCTTCCAATTCTAATAGGACTTGCCATTGACTATGGAGCACAGATACAGAACAGGTTTGAGGAGGAGAGAGTTGCCGGAAAAAGCAGAGATGAAGCAGCGGTTCTATCCGTAACACGCACAGGAATGGCACTCTTCATGGCGATGCTCACAACTGTTCTTGGATTTATGTCTATGGGTGCTCCAGGTATTCCTGCACTTTTCTGGTTTGGAGCCCTGATGGCTATTGGTCTTCTCTCTGCATATCTTTTCTCCATCCTGTTTCTTCCTGCCCTGCTCAAAATAATTGACAGAGAGAAGGATGTCCCTGAACACACTGTTGGAGAGCGGAAACCCGGAATTCTGGAAAGGATTCTTTCCTTTGTTGCCAGAATTACCTCTTCAAACCCAAAGAAGGTGCTCGCAGTTTCACTTGTTCTGATAGTTTTTGGAACATACGCCACCATGAATGTACAGCTTGAAACAAACAGAAGAAACTATGCCCCCC
>MTNC01000021.1 GCA_002010285.1 Archaeoglobus sp. JdFR-41
TTTTTGTAATTGCACTCATGATTCACACACCACTCTGTGAACTGCTCGGAATTAGACACCCTATCATCCAGGGTGGAATGGGGCCTTTTCAAACGAATAAACTCGCAGTTGCAGTGGCGAACGCAGGAGCGCTTGGAATTCTCAGCACGAGTGGAATAGTGATGAGTAATCTTGGAGTTGATCTGGGTCCACTTGCAGCTGAGAGAGGAGATCCGTATCAGATAGTGAAAAAGTGGATTTACAGAGCTGCCGAAGCCGTTGAAGATGGNGTNTTCGGAATAAACGTTATGGTGTCAGCTGAGATGAGAGATGCAGCAAAGGAGTTTATCAGAGCTGCTGTAGATGCGAGAGAAGAAGATGGTNAAATCAGAAAGAAATTCAGGGCAATAATAACCTCTGCTGGTGATCCAGTTCCCTGGAAAGACACAATAAAATCTGCAGATCTTGTCTGGCTTCATGTTGTTCCGTCTGTTCGCGCAGCCAAGAGATGTGAAAAAGCAGGAGTTGACGTGGTAATAGCTTCAGGTCACGAAGCTGGTGGCCATACGCATTGGGAGCCAGTCCATACAATCGTTCTCGTACCTGCAGTTGTTGAAGAAGTGAATATACCGGTGGTGGCTGCTGGAGGATTTGCTGATGGAGCTGGTCTTGCAGCAGCTCTTGCACTTGGAGCCGTGGGAATTCAAATGGGTACAAGATTCATTGCCACACAGGAATCTGATTTCGTCCAGATGTGGAAGAACAGGATTCTTAAATGTGGAGAGAGGGACTCAATAGTGGCAAGGGGCTTCGTCGGTCCTTTAAGATACCTCAAAAACCGAGCCTCACTTCAGTTGGCACAGATAACTGTAGAGAAAATACCCAACCTTTACATCGGTCAGCCCGATACAACACTTGATCCAGATATCTTCAAGATTGAGATAGAAGGACATCTGGCTCTCACCAAAGATGATGAAGAGAAAGCACTGTTCTATGGTGGAGAAGTCGCAGGAAGAATAAAGGATATCCCTCCTGTAAAAGAGCTGGTGGAGAG
Organism: Archaeoglobus sp. JdFR-41; assembly: GCA_002010285.1. Lineage (GTDB taxonomy): Archaea > Halobacteriota > Archaeoglobi > Archaeoglobales > Archaeoglobaceae > JdFR-41. The sequence goes on from MTNC01000021.1 coordinate 1,034, forward strand.
AATAGTTACTCAGGCTGAGGGGATAATAAAATCATTACCTGAAAAATATTTAAAAAATTAATTTTTAATCAAACCTGGGTTTATCTACAGGTTCAGCTGGCTCCACACCTACGAGGTCTGAAAGTGCGCCTTTCGGCTCCTCTGCCCAGAGNGCTTTGACCCTCATCCCAACATAGACNTCTTCAGGTTTTACGTTGTAAAGTGGCAATATGTTGGTGGATGATGTTCCATTCCATCTGACCATGGCAAGAATTATGATTTCACCTTCTTTCAGAAAACCAGCAGTAACGGCATCCATTCCGAGAATTTGGACTTTACCCTTCTCAATGGGCGGGGAAACCATGTATGCAAGCACTGTACCGTACTGACTGACCTCAACAATATCCTTAATCTCCGTAAAGCACCTTACACAGATTTCTCTCGGTGGAACATACGTCTTTCCACAGCTTTTGCAAAAGCTTCCAATAATTCTCTTTTCCTTGAAATTCCTTACAAATTCATCAACCAGTCCTTTCCTGACTTTCCAGCGATATGCTCCAACATTCCATTCTCCACTAATCTGAATTGTTTTCTTGAACTTTTCTTTAATCAAACCAGTCTTCTCAGTCATCTGCACCACCTACTCACTTCCTCTTGGGGGAATCACTAAGAACTGCAACCGTGTTGAACTGTACCTGCCCACCCCATCCATGAGCCACTGCATTCCTCACATCTTTCGGAACCTGATGTTCTCCAGCCTTACCCATTATCTGAAGAGCGCATTCCAGGAATCGCTGCATGGCAGATGAGCCAATCGCATTGGTTGCGTTGACACCACCGGATGGGCAGATAGGGAACTTTCCATCAATCTCCATTTCCTCTATATACATCCACGCCGTCCCCTCATCGTAAAAACCAAGTCTCTCTGCAAACATAAGTTCCTGATGTGGGAATGGAGCATAGATTTCAGCCATATCTATTTCCTTTCTCGGATCTTTGATTCCGGCTCTCTCGTAAGCTTTCCTTGCAGAAACTATGCATCCAATCTGCTCACTGTAATCTGTGACTCCCGTACCTTGGTAACCCTCTCCCTGATTTGCCTCCTCGTCGGCATATGCTGCCACACTTTTCACCCACGCAACAGGCTTTTCAACCTTCAATCTCTTCACCGCTTCCTCACTTGCGAAGATTACACACGATGCTCCATCACTTGCAGGACATACGTGNCCAAATCTCATCGGCCAGATTAGCATCTCTGTTTTGGCTATATCATCAGCTGTGCATCCAGGCCATTTTAGATGGGCATATTTATTTTTGGCAGCATTTCTTCTCGCTTTAGCTGCGANTTCATCGAAGTGTTCTATCTTGCATCCCGACCTTGCCATGTACTGTGCTGCCTGATAAGATGAGACTCCTGCTGCAGCTCCAGCAAGGCCCATAATTGCGAANGATCGCATGTCCATACCAAGCCGGAATATATAGCTGAGGTTTGCAAATGCAACGTGCAGAAGACCCGTNGTTGCTCCAGGTTCCATGCTGTCACTGTGTTTCTCCCATGCAACTGCAAGAACGACATCATAGAGACCCGATGCAACCATGTAATAGCCAAGATGAGCAACCGATCCGCCAACGGTTCCCCCTGTTGCAACTCTCTGAACAGGTTTTCCGGCAGCACCTATGTAATCACCGAAAAGAAGATCTGGTTGAGCAATACCGCCAAATCCCTGCATGTTTCCAACGGCAAAAGCATCTATGTCCTCAGGAGAAATCCCCGCATCTTCAATTCCATTCCAGACGGCATCAGCCACCATTTCCATCTGGTTCACATCAGTTCTCCTGCCATGTTTCGTCTGTCCACATCCAATTACAGCCACATTTCTCCTCATACTTCACCTCCAAGAACGAAAACAACATTCTTCTGAGCTGCCAACCCCCACTGAGCATGCGCAACAGCTTTTTCAGCACCGTCTATCTGATACCTCCCAGCCTCACCCCTTATCTGCTTGGCTGCCTCTATCAGTCTGAGCAAGCCCGTTGCGCAGATTGCATCCCCCGCCATTGCTCCGCCACTTGGATTAACTGGAATGTCACCGTATATCTCAGTCAAACCTGCTTCAATCAAATTCTTAGCCTTTCCCTCTCTGCAGAGGCCAAGTGCTTCATAAGCCATCAGTTCCTGATGTGCAAACCTCTCTGTAAGCTCCACAACATCTATCTCCCGATAGGGGTCTGTTACCCCAGCCATCTTGTATGCTTTTCTTGCAGCAACCTGAAGCGAGTTCAACCTGCTCAGATCTCTATCTCTGATGTAAACATCAGCACAGTTACCAACACCCTCTATCCACACAGGATTGTCTGTTATCTCTCTGACTTTCTCTTCGGTAGCAAGGACAACAGAACAGGCTCCATCACAAACAGGAGCCATTGTAAGTTCTCTTATTGGTTCCGCATAAACTTTCGAGTTGAGAATCTCATCAAGCGTTATATCCGGTAGCTTCATGTATGCAAATGGATTCATCGCTGCATTTCTGAAATTCTTTACAGAAACCATGCCAATCTGTTCCTCTGAAACATCGTAGCGGTTCATGTAAAGTTTCGCCTGAATTGCTGCTATTGATATGTCATACAGATACCTGTTCTGTCTGTCGAAAAGTGGATCCAGCATGTAAACGCTCACTTGGTGAGGATTGAACGTCCAGCTAACTGTGTGAGCCGTTACCAGAGCAATTTCATGGGTTCCAGACAACAGTCTCTCCAGAGCATATAAAGCTGCAAGCATTCCGTCCTCTTCAGCTTTTGATTCATCCTTCAGGTAGGCTCCGGTTGCTCCGATCAGCATGCAGTTTGAAATCGTTCTTCCATCAAGGAAATCTGTCGAGGCACTTATAACCGTACACACATCTTCTCTGTCGATTCCGGCATCTTCAAGAGCTTTTCTTGCTGCCTCGAACACCATTTCCTCTCTCGTTTTTTCAGCATCCCACTCAAACCTTGTCTGGCCGTATCCAACAATCGCCACCCTCAATCCCATCACCCCACGGGTTTGAAATAAGCAATGTCAGCAAGTTCCCCTTTCGTTTCCTCTCTCCACACCACCTGAACTTCCAAACCCTCAACAAGTTTCTCTGGCTCAACTTCTCCAAGCACAGCGAAAATCGTTGAGTCTGCCTCGTCAAGCTTAATCGCTCCCAACAGAACGGGTTTGTCCAAGTCAGTAAAACCACCCTTGCCATCTGGAATTGTATGTACGACTGTATAGCTCAGTAATTTTCCTTTTCCAGAGAGTTCAACAAGATTTTCCTCTCCGAGCTTCGTGTAACATTTCACGCATCTGATCCTCGGAGGAACGATGGTATAACCGCACTTTGGACATCTGGTTGCAAGGAGTTTCTTCTCAGCAAGAGATTTCACAAATTTTTCCATTAGCTCCCCTGCATACCACCCAAACCTCGCAACAAATGGAGCACCTTCGTATCTCACAATCCCGCTCACAATACCACCATTTCTATTTATTATGAGCAAATATTAAATTTTTGAGGATTCTCCATGAGCATACACGCTCAAATCACCCTTTTAAAAAATAAAATAAAATTAGCCCTCTTTTTTCTTCAATCCAAGGATTTCTCTGGCTTCATCAGGTGTTGCAATTTCTCTTCCAAGCTCTTTTGCAATTCTAACCACTTTTTCTACAAGCTCAGCATTACTCTTGGCCAGAACACCCTTTTCAAGGTATATGTTGTCCTCCATTCCAACTCTGACATGCCCNCCCATTATTATTGCAAGGGCAGCCATCTGCATCTCATACCTGCCAGGTGCACAGACAGACCATGTCCAGTTATCCGGTATCTGGTTTACGCAGTAGATTAGCGTCTCTGGAGTTGGTGACATACATGAAAGGCCACCAAACATAACGAACTGTATGTGAAGTGGTTCTTTCAGTTTTCCTTCCCTCACAAGTGCCTTGGCGGTATTAATCATACCTGTATCATAGATCTCAAGCTCCGGTTTTACGTTGTTCTCATACATAAATTTCGCCCACTTCTCTATTCTGGAAATCGGGTTCATGAACACGTAGTCCCTGAGTATGGGTATGTTCAGGTCTTCCCATATGTTTATGGAACCCATGTTGAGAGAAGACATCTCCTGTCCAAACTTCATTCTCTCTTCCATCACCTCATCCAGCCTGGCTTCCCACTCTTCTGGGCTCATTTTATACTCAATACCGAAAAGTTGCTGAAGCTGTTTTGGTATCGGTCTTCCTCCTCCAGTTGTTATGTTTATGATTATATCCGAGGCTTCACTTTCCCTGATTCTTTTTATGTACTCCGGAAAGACGGAGTTCGGGTCTGGGTGTGGTAAACCTGTTTTGGGCTCTTTTGCATGTAGGTGCACGATGCTCGCTCCTGCTTTTCTGCATCTCACCACTTCTTCGACGATTTCATCGACAGTGCTCGGCACGTGCGGTGTCAGCATTTTCGAGACAAACTCACCTCCAGTCAATGCAGCCGTTATAATCAGCTTCTCCACTCCACATCACCTCCATTCTGAATTAAATGATAATTTAGATAAGTTTTTTGATATCAATTGCTATACCTATTTTTACATCTCAGAAGCAAACACCATTTTACGATGTTGTAAATTTCAATGGAAAAAATGGGAATGTTGACATGCAATTTACAATATCTGTGCAGATTTTTGAGTGTTTTTT
>MTNC01000076.1 GCA_002010285.1 Archaeoglobus sp. JdFR-41
TTAAGAGTTTGTGAGGCACAGACGTTGGGACAATTATTTCGCCTCCTTAGAACCTGCAGGGATCTCCACAATTTGTAAGAAAAGGCAACTTCCTTCGGAACNTCAGTTAGGGTCAGTGATNNGAAAAGAGTGATCCGAAAAGCATGTTGGGTTGATAGAGTTTGTCCCAAAACCTTCAGGATAAAGATCAGTCAACTACTGTTTTCAGATTCTCCATAATGTTAAGAATCAACTTCTCAAGTTCTTGAGCTTTCTCGATCACATCTTTCAATCCAAATTTTTCAATTTCCTCGCTCATTTCTGGGTGAGAGAGTATAAAATCATTCAGATAGTAAATCATTTGCCTNACATCGCCAAACGCATCATTTAACAGCCCGAGAATAAGCAGAACTCTGGTTTTTTCATCCATTACAATCAACTCTTTAAATNTTTAATAAATTATAGATTAGATTTGAACCACTCCTCCAACTCTCTGAACTGCTCATGAGTGTTGATAACGTCAGTATCCATCGGACTCTTGAAGAAGAATGCAAGTTCTTTGACAACTCCCTTTATCCCTCTGGTCTTTGCGAACAGAAGGAATCTTGCAATGTCCAGAATGAGTGGTGCGGCAACTATGGCATCAATTGCATCCCATATGAAGTAGAACTTCATCATTTTACCGAGAAATCCTCTGAAGTGTATGAAGTCAAAGGCAGTTTTGTTATCCACCAGGCTTGGGAAGTATTCGATTTCTGTTATACTGTAAGGGGAGTAGCCTAACATTCTCTCCAAAACTTTATCCTTGCTGAGAACTTTGCTCTCCTTGTTATCTTTTGCTGCAAGAACCTTACCATCATAATCGCCCAGTATGTTGTAACTCATCCACCCAACGATCTCAAGGTTTCTGTAGGCAAACATGGGTGCGAGAGTTGTTTTTACAAGAGTTTCTCCCGTTTTTCCATCGTTACCTGCGTGTGGTACATTGTTCTTTTCTGCAAGTTCCTTCAGTGCCGGTATGCTTGATCCAGGACTGGGTGTAAAATTCGCATACGGCAGTCCGAGTTTCAATGCTGCATAAGCATAAAGCATACTTGCGGAAGCGTACTCTCTTTTATCCTCTGCGATCATTCTCTCGAAGCCATCGAGAGTTGAATGAAATTCTTCACTTAGTTTTGGAAGCGGTTCGGTGGAAGCGACATTGATTACGACAGTCTCGTCATCAGCGAAATCCTTCATGTCTGAAATGAGTCTTTCAACAACTTCTTCAAGAGTCAGTCCATCACTTTCAAGAGTTTTTATCTCCCCTAACCCCTCTATACCCGAGCCACAGTTTATCGCTGTTCCCCTGCATGCAACTATGCTCTGCAAATCCTCACTAACGGCATCAAGCAGTTCTCGATCGAGATGTCTGTTCATTTCCCAGTGCTCTTTAGCCGCTTCGTAGGCATTGGGGAGAGGGCGAATCTCATGACCGCCAAATTCAAATGAGAAAGGAACATACTCACTTAATTTCTTGAACTGAGGTAAAGATGAAACAAGACCTGTTTCTGAGGCAATGCCCTTCTCTATGGCTTTTGCTCCGATCATCGCTGTAGTGGATACTATACCATAAGCGCCCACGAGCCAGATCTTCATCTCAGTCACCTCCAAAAATCTGTTACTGGATAAAGTCCCAGTTCTCTGAATAAAAACTTTTGCAGGAAAATTTGTCAAACTGGATCAAAAGTAGTGCTCAGCAGTTTCCAGAGCTTTTGCAATAAGATCGATACCGTGCTCAAGATCTCTGAGGTCTATGACCTCCACAGGACTGTGGATGTATCTTGCAGGAATGCTTATAACTCCTGCGGGGATTCCTGCTTTGGTTAACTGAATTGCAGTAGCATCAGTGGTACCTCCTTCAGCTACTTCGAGTTGGTACGGTATTTTGTGCTGTTCAGCAGTCTCTCTCAGCCATTCCAGAACTTTGGGTGAAGCAATCAATCCTCTTCCTGAGGCGTCGATTACAGTTATAGCTGGACCGTTTCCAAGCTTTATGTCCATGTATGATGTCTCAGAGCCTGGAAAATCAGCTGCAACACATGTGTCGACAGCAATCGCTGCCTGTGGCTCAATTGCAAAGGCTGAAACCCTTGCACCTTTCAGTCCAACCTCTTCCTGAACTGTAGCAACGGCGTAAACAGAATCTTTGGTCTCTGTCTCTTTGAATGACTCTATCATCATTGCAAGCCCCACTCTGTTATCAAAGGCTTTTCCAGTAAGCCTGTTGTTTGCCATCTCTTTTACTTCTCTGTCCANAGCAACAGGTGTGCCGATGTTTACTCCCATCTTGATAACCTCATCCTTGCTACTCGCACCAATGTCAATAAACATATCCTTGATTTCCACGGCTTTCTTTCTCTCATCTTCTTTCATAAGATGAGGTGGTTTGCAGCCGACGACTCCCACTATCTTTCTCTTCCCATAAAGAACAACTCTCTGGCCAAGAGCAATCTGTGAAAACCACCCACCAATTGGTGCGACTCTGATAAAACCCTTGTCATCTATATGCTTCACCGCAAACCCGATTTCATCCATGTGGGCAGTGATCATCAGTTTTCTATCCCTTCCATTTCTGATGCAGATTAGGTTACCCATTGCATCCTCTCTGATTTCATCCGCAAAATCCTCGAGTTCTTCTCTGACAATCTCTCTTACTTCATTCTCCGATCCACTGACACCATGAGCATTACTGAGTTTAATAACTAGGTTTTTTATTCTCTCAATTTCAACCAATTTCAGCACCTCCCAGACTTATTGACGGGAATAAGNTACGGGTTATTCAAGTACCGCATGTCTCTCTTCGAGATCTCGTTCGGTTAAATGTTTTCTGTACATCAGTTCTGCGACAAGAGCATCAAGAAAGACAATTGAAGTAAGCTCAAACATTGTGCCAAGCGGAGCGAGCTGTGAAATCGTCTCATCCCTTTCAGTTTTGATCTTTCCTTTCAGCAACACAAGTACATCGGCAATTCCGGAGAGAGTCGAATCTTTTTTCGTTGTTATCGCAATCAGCTTTGAACCAATGTCTTTTGCCTTTCTGCTTATATTCACAACCGAGGTTGTTTCACCACTCCCAGAAATAGCGATCAATACATCTTTGTCAGTAATTCTGGGTGTTACAGCTTCACCAACAACGTAAACGGTGTAACCGAGGTGCATGAGTCTCATAGCAAAGGCTTTTGCGATGTATCCACTTCTACCCGCCCCTATAACAAAAACCGATCTNGCATTTTCAATAGACTCTATCATCTGCTCAACACTGTTTATGTCCAGATACTCTCCCAGACTCCTTATGTGTTCCGAGAACATATTGAGAAACTTAAGTATCATTTCTCCCGTCATCTATGGTCGTATCCGATTCTTTCTGTTTTTAACCCTATCCAAATGTTGCGGAGTGGCATTGAAATTATGGACTAATAAATTTAAAAGAACTTGTAACCGAACATCAATGTAAAGCCAAGGTAGGCTATGATAAGCATCACAAGAGAGTGTTTTATCCCGGCAGAAAGTCTTCCTTCTCCCATTACACCTGCAACAAGCCCGGCAAAGAGACCCTGAAAGACCGCTGCGTGTAGAAATACATTTCTGTATAATTCAATGTTCACACTCTGTAACATTCCAAAGCTCTGACCCGTGGCCTGAACTCTTGCAGCACTTTCAGCAAGGGTTGACAGAAAAGTCGAGGATACTACATAAACTATGCCTATGAAAACAAAGAAGGCTATATAGATTATCACAACGTAACTGAACATGCTTATACTTCTCTCTCTCCTCAGGAGTTCTGCATCAGTTGCATCCTTTGCAGAAATCATGAGCACTTCTGTAACATTTCCACTGGATTTGAGAGCCTCATTAAGCAGCGTCATAGTCCTTGAAAGTTCAAAAATTCTGAGTCTGTTGGCGAACCTGATAAGTGCGTCAGGCAGACTTATGCCCCATTCAAGGTCAGACTTGATTCTTCTGATCTCCTTTNTTAATGGACTNGTGTCAGTTTTGGCAATCATCGATATCGCTCTGTAAATTGGCATTCCACTTTCATTGGCTGAGGCCAGTTTGTTAAGAAATATTGGAGTCAGCCTCATGTATCTTCTAACTCCTCTTCTTGACAGTTCATGAAAGACTGCGAATGGGGCCAGAGCGACTATCAGTCCTATAAAAATATAGTCGTCAATTGTAAAAATCCACAATCGAATGTCCATACCCGGCATGAAGGGATTATTGATGAGACCATACACAAATATGGCGATTGCCAGGGGTACAGAGAACACAAAAGTGTAATGCGGGTGTAACTTGATCAGCTGCAGCGGCTTCTTCATCTTCTGCTTGAATTTCCATTTTTCAACTTTTTTGCTTACCTCTCTGATATGTTCCTCGTCTACATCCTTAACTCTCCTTACGTAAACGTATCGCTCCCTGAGAATCGGTGCCAAATCTTTTTCGCCTGGTGTTATCAGTTTTATTAACATTGCAAACATGAATGATCCAATTGGAATTACAAGGTAAATGATGGAGAACAGAGCAAGATCATTTGCAGAGCCTATAACTGACATCACGGTCTGAATAATTATCAGAAATAGTGGTCCGGCTACAAATGCTGTTACGTAGGTTTCAGCCATAAGACCGAGAAATTCAAGAAAGTTTTTCTGATCTTGTCTTACCCTTTCGAAGTAGAATTCTGATCTTTCCTCAAGGTACCTTGTAATGTCTCCACCACTGTCAATTATGGTGATGAGACCGTGCAAAAACTCTCTGAAGTTTTCTGATGGCGTGTTCTCCACAGCTTCTGCAAGCGCCGTTCTGAGATCCTTACCCAGACCTTCTACTTCCCAGAGTATCCTGGTTGCTTCTCTCGAAATTTCACCGTAAATTTCGTGATTATCTGCAAGAGATTTGAAAATTTGGGGCAAATTCATACCACCTCTGCTGAGAGAGTACATGAAGGTAATGGCGTGAGGTAAAACCCTGTCTATCTTGCTCTTTCTATCACTTATGACGATGGATGGATAGAGGGTGAAGATGAAGTTTCCGAGGTAGTATAGCCCAATTGTGATGAGGATTGCCAGAACTCCAGCGTAGAAAAATGGTCGGTAGAACATCCAGTAGGTAAGGTATGGTTCAGGGAGGCTAATTGCAAAAAGTGGTGGTATTCCAACAAAGTTGACAACTATATATGCAATTATAAGCCCCAAAATAGCTCCTATAATTCCGAAAATCAGTGAGAACATCCTTGCAGTTGCAATATACATCTCTGGGGGCATTGAAATCATGGCCCTCTTCAATGACTTTTCAAGCTCGAAGTACTTGATTCTCTTCTTCTTTATCTCTTCCCCAAAGAGCTTGTATCCAAGATATGTGAGATAATTTGCCTCCTTAAACATACTATCACACTCAACTTTAAATTCACCAAATCACTCGGAAATCAGTTCAAGTACTTTGTCTGGTTTGCTCTGGTATGTGTATATGATGTTGCTTACCTTCTTGAAATCCCTGATGTTGTGCTTCACCATAAACTCCAGCACCCTCTTCCTCCTCTCAAGCTCCTCATTCAGCTCCCTCACACTCCACCCCCTCTGCCTGCGAATATCCTCAAGAGCCTTCGAAGCT
>MTNC01000030.1 GCA_002010285.1 Archaeoglobus sp. JdFR-41
CAGAGCCGTGCCGGGGTTGCCGAGTGGTAAGGCGCACGCCTGGAGAGCGTGTGGGCTATGCCCGCGTGGGTTCAAATCCCACCCCCGGCGCTATGTTTTTTCTTAAAATATTCCTTAAAATATTCATTAATTCACAATCTTTTCGAAATGTTTATATTTACCCAACTCAGCAGTTGCAGAAACTGTTATTGAGCAATGAATGTGTGTCGAACTGTAGTTCCATTATTATAACAATTATGTAACTGCAAAAGCGAAAGTTTAATATATCCTCTGTTACCCAATGATAAATGCCGGTAGATGTAGGATCAGCCTGAAGCCGGCGGTACAGCAGTTGGTGTATAGAGGTTTGGTGGGAGGTGTATAGATGAAGAAAGTTGTATTGGCATTGGTATTGGCGACTTTGATTGCAATGGGGCCGGTAATGGCTTCACCATGGTATGGTCCGGGTGGCAGAGTAGCAGCAGTTGGTGAGCCTCCAACTTCACAGTTTGGCAACTATGCTGCATACGCCTTGGCAAGACTCCAGGGTGTTAAGGCTCAGGTCGTGGGTGCAATTGCCGGAACACCCAGGAACTTCATACCATTCGCTGTTGGTCTCGCGAGCTTCATGTACGATGTGCAGCACCTGACCGCTGGCATTGTTGCTCTGCTCTACTACGGTAATGTCAAAACATTCCCAGATGCAACTGAAGCTGGTCTCCTCCTCGCTCTGACAGGTGCAACACCACCAAAGAGCCCAGGACAGGGTAACGTTAGTGACTTCGCAGAGTTCCTTGCTGCTTCAATCTATGGTATCCAGGGTATAAAGAGTGACGTGCTCTATCTGCTCGCCAACTCAAGCCCAGGTGGCTACTACCCATCCTTCTCAGATGCAATCGCTGGTGACATGGTTGCATTCCTGAAGATCGTTGGCAGAGTGCTCGTAGACCTGTACAACACCACCAACTACAGAGCACCAGTCTAACCGTAAAGTCAGAAAAACGAAGAAAGAAAAAGCGTAAAATTTAATTTTTTATTTTTAAAATTAAACTTTTTCTTCTGAGAAAATCAATCGCAACTTTTTTATTCTTTAGTTTATGAATAAATTAGGGGGTAGAGAATGGTTTCAAAGGAGGTTAAAGACAGTATTGCTCATGTCATATATGTACTCCTGATAATAGCATTTTACTTCTGGCTACTTGCGTTTATAATTCCAGAGTTCATCACACTGCATCAGCTTATAATGTGGCTATCCATGAACATCCTGCTGTATCCTATATTTGTCACAGCAATACTCGTAGCAGGTAGATACGCCATAGCTGCCGGTATAAGAGGTCTGTTTGGCAAAATTAAAGGACTTGTGGGGAGGTTCAGATAATGTCCAGCAAAAAGTTCCTTTTAGCAATCGTANTGGCAATCGTAATTTCAACCCAATCAGCCTCAGCCTCAACTTTTGCAAATTACACAGCAAAGTACTTGGTATACTTTACTGGTGTAAAGGCGCAGATACTGGGTGCAATAGTCAACACACCATCACTCAACAACACATTCATCTACTCCACTGCGTCGATTTTATATGACACGATGCGTATTCAGGCGTCAGTTTATGCGCTCCTCGCAAATTACACTGCTGGTGCTGGCAGTGCATTCCCGTTTCCATTCGTAAACTTCACACTTAACTCAACTCTCATTGACTTTTCAGAGTTTCTGGCCATATACATATACGCGATCCANNGCATAAAAGCAGACGTTATGTACCTNCTNTCAACAAGCGAGCCCAGTGGTTACTTCGGNAACTACACGCAGGCAATAGCCAGAGAACTTATAGGCAACATGAAGATNATGGCAAAAGTTTATGAGATACTAAACAACACATAACTCTGGTTTTAGTCAGTTTTANTCAGAATCCCATATTTATCTCACACACATGTTGTACGGGATGAACAAGAGTCACAACCAAAAATTATATAATTGTAGAGGCAAGAAAGTATTTTGATGGCATTTGATAGATTGGATNTAAATCCTAATTTTGTTGTTATCTATCTATCAGTTTACGTACTTATNTTTCTAATCCAGCCCTGTTCTGCTTCTCCATTTTATGGTCCAGATGGTAAAGCGCCACACAGCACTTCAGCATTCGCCGAACAAACAGCTCACACTATGGTTGAAGCAGTTGTGATGAAATCAAAGTGGTTCAACTTTCTCACAGATGATCCTGGTAGAAGACTGTGGTTTTACGAGGATCAGTTCAATTCATTCACTGCTGTACAGCACTTTCAGGGGATGTTCCTATTAATCCTTACATTTGCGGGCTCTGAGGGTGGAAAAAAGGTTTCAACATTCGCCGAGATTACTGCTGGCAACATGTTCAAGTCCAAGAATGCACGAGCTACAGTTCTGTACTTCCTTGCTACCACCCTTTACCCAGGATATGCAGACAGTCTGGCCAGAAATATGGTGTTAAAAGTCAAGTTCACCTCAGCGTTTTTAGAATTTCTATTCACTCACCAGTAAGTACGAATAGTCAGAAGCAAATATATATTTTAAAAACTTACAGACTTGTTATCATGGGATAAATCTCGTCCCTGGCAAGCATCAGGTCGTCAGGAGTGTCTATTTCAATCCAGGGAAGACCATGTGTAGATTCGTATGCAATCTTGTGCCCGTCATTTATCATTGACTGAAACGCTTCCTCATAGAAAACAGTCTTACCCATTTCCTCCATCACAATCTCAATGTGGTCATAAAGATTGTCAAACACATTCTTTGGAACCTTGGTTATACCTATGTACTCGCCATCTGCAGCACTCGGGGGGATTTTCTTGCTTATTTTTGTGATGTAACCCCTTCTTATTGTTACCTTCATCTCCTCCTCTCCCAACCTCTTCACCAGATCAACTGACAATGTCAGATGTTCCGACCTCGCTGAATCAATATAGTGGAATATCAAAGGATGGAAAAGCACATCTGAGTTGATTATGTAAAAACCGCCCCGTACCGCCTGCATCGCAAGATACAGACTGTAAATATTGTTTGTGTATCTGTAGAGGTGGTTGTGAACAAAACTGAAGTTAGCGTCATAGTCCCTGACAAACTCTCTGATTTTGTGCCCCTTATGCCCCGTCACGATTACAAAGTTTGTTATGCCATTACTCATCAATGCTTCAAGGGTATATGACAGGATAGGTCTTCCACCTACCCTTAAGAGTGCTTTAGGAATGTCACGGGTGTGATAACCAAGTCTTGAACCGTAACCAGCAGCAAGTATAACCGCCTCCATGAAAAAAGTTAAATGGGGGATTATTTAAAAATTGCCCACAGGGAGGTGATTTTCATCAAATGGGAGTATTTGCTAACTGAACTCGTCTATCGGAGGTTTTCTAAACCTCTGGCCAGAGGACTGGCGAAAACTCGTGTCAGTCCCAATTCTATAACGATTGTTGCAACGATCATCGGACTTGCGTCGGGAGCTGTCATCGCATTCGGTAAAATTCTGGAGGGCGTTGCTCTGATTTTCATATCTCAGATTCTGGACTGTACAGATGGAGATCTTGCAAGACTTACAGACAGAGTTACAAGAACTGGTGCTTTCCTGGATAGGGTCTTTGATAGATTTGTTGATGCTGCAATTATAGCAGGAGTTGTGGCTCTATCCCCTCAGGAATTATGGCTTGCCGGATTTGCAGCAATTGTTGGTTCCTTTGGGGTTAGCATATCAAGAGCGATGGCAGAAGCTGAAGGTGTAGAGTGCAAAGTTGGCATAGGAGGGAGAGATACAAGACTCGCAATAATAATGGCAGGACTCCTATNGGGAATTTATAGCGACTCCCTAATCACAGCGAGTAGCTTTACACTGTGGACTGTAGCGATACTTGGTTTTCTAACAACTGCACACAGAATAGCTCACACACTGAAACAATTTTGAAATTAATTAAAACCGGGGAAAATTAAAAAATTGATCAGTCTTCAGACGAGGATTCCTCTTCCTCCCCTCCACCGCTTTCAAAGCCCTCTTCACCACCCTTGCTCTCAAGCCCTTTGGCTGCAATGACGTCATCGATTCTCAGGATCATTATTGCAACTTCTGTTGCACTGCTGATTGCCTGTTTCTTAATCTTGAGCGGTTCAAGAACTCCCGCATCCTGCATGCATGTAACCTTGCCCTCAAAGACGTTCACACCGTAGGTCTTCTTACCCTCTTCGTGGGCTTTTCTCAGTTCAACCAGAATATCAATCGGNTCCAGCCCAGAGTTCTCAGCAAGCGCTCTTGGTATAACCTCCAAGGCAGTTGCAAAAGCCTCTGCTGCAAGCTGTTCTCTACCACCAAGGCTTGGTGCCCACTCTTTGAGCTTAAGACTAACTTCAATTTCTGGAGCGCCACCTCCTGCTACAATTTTTCCACTCTCTATAGCTGTTTTTGTAACCTTGATCGCATCTGTAAGACTGCGTTCAACTTCATCAACCACATGCTCTGTTCCACCTCTGACAAGAATTGTTACTGCCTTCGGATTCTTGCAGCCCCTTATGAACACCATGTTCTCATCGCCAACTTTCTTTTCCTCAACGAGTGCAGCCTCTCCAAGGTCTTCAGGCTTAATGTCTCTGAGATCTGTTAGTATCCTTGCTCCGCAAGCTTTTGCGATCTTTTCGATGTCACTCTGCTTGACTCTCCTTACTGCAAGAATTCCTGCCTTGGCCANGTAGTATTGAGCAAGGTCATCAATACCCTTCTGGCAGAAAACAACGTTTGCCCCTGCACTNGCCAGAGTGTCAACCATTTCCTTTATCATTCTTTCTTCCTGTTCAATGAACTTCTGCAGCTGTTCAGGATCCGTAATTCTGATTTCTGCATCAGTTTCAGTTTCTTTTACCTCAAGAGGAGCTTTCAGTACGGCAATTTTTGCATCTTTTACCCTCTTGGGCATTCCTGCGTGAACTACTTCCTTGTCAATAACAATTCCATCCACGAGCTCGGTATCGGTAACAGCTCCTCCATGTCTCTTCTCGATTTTTATGTTATCCTCGTCAATTCTGTAACCCTCCTCAGTCTTCTCTGCCACCCTCTTAACAGCTTTGACAACGAGTTCAGACAGGTAATCTATTGCGTATTCAGCGTGTTTACCCGTAATTGCTGTAGCAGCAATCTTCTTGAGAATTTCTTCGTCTTCCACGTCGATCTTAATCGCCATCTCGTCCAGGACTTCAAGGGCTTTAGATGCTGCGAGTCTGTAACCTCTGGCTATTATTGTCGGATGAATTTCCTGATCAAGCAACTCCTCAGCTCTCTTTAGGAGCTCACCGGCGAGGACGACTGCTGTTGTCGTGCCGTCTCCAACTTCGTTGTCCTGAGTCTTTGCAACCTCAATAATCATCTTCGCTGCCGGATGCTCAACATCAATTTCCTTGAGAATTGTTACACCATCGTTTGTTATGACAACATCTCCGAGACTGTCAACAAGCATCTTATCCATGCCCTTTGGTCCAAGGGTGCTCCTCACAGCCTCAGCAATAACGCGGGCAGCGGTTATGTTCATCCTCTGGGCATCTCTTCCAACAGTTCTCTGGGT
>MTNC01000015.1 GCA_002010285.1 Archaeoglobus sp. JdFR-41
ACGGAATCTCAAATCCAAAAAGGGTTATGGAGAGATTGCAGAGAATGATTACCGTCCCGTACAGGGCGGAGATAGATCAGGTGGAGTATTTAAGGAGGATTAGCCACGAAGAATTAGAAAAGGGTAAAACAGACAAATCTCGCTAACCGTACTTTTTCAAAAATTTTCTTATTTCTTCTGACTCCAGCCAGCCCTTATCCAGTCTTCCAATAATCTCATCGATCCTTCTGACCTGTTCTATTATCCTCTCAGCTACATCTGGATCCCTCACTCTAAGCTCTGCAAGAGAATATATCGCCGCAAGAGGATTTCTTATGTGATCTACAAGAATTGCAAACTGCTCAATATTGTGTTCAATTTGTTTGTAAGCTCTTCTTCTCAACTTATCCAGCTCTATTGCTTTTATCCCAAAAGCCAGATCTTCAGCCATCGTTTTAAGTAATTCTATCTCTTCACCCTCAATTTCTTTCTCTCTCGAAAGGTGAATTACAACTGCTCCCTTCACATCCCCATTAACAATCATTGGAAAAGCCATCACTCTCCTGAATTCTCGTGCAAACTCACATTTCGGGCACAGTTCTTCAACTTCACCAGCTAATACTTCTCCATCGACACATTTTCGGACAACTTCGCAATCCTGTAATGTCTTCAAAAACACACTTTCAAAATTTCTTTTCACGCCTGAAATTGCAACAGGACGTATCTTCTTCGCTTCGACCAATAGAATAGTCACAGTTGCATAATCCTCAACAGAACTCAACTCTTTACAAGCCTTTTGCAGAAGTTTTCTTTTATTTTTTTCACGGACAATTATCATATCCACATTCTTTATCACGCTTAGTAACCTGTTCAATCTGAGAATCTCGGTTATATCCTTCGCAATTACCAAGCAGTACCTACCATCTGATAGTTNGATTGGTATAAAACTTGCTTCGAAGTGCTTTCCATTTACAGTATCTCTGACGGTAAACGTTTTCTCATTATCCACCACTTGCCTCACCAGATTGACCCTCTTTTTTGCATCTCCTGGCAGTACATCTTCCAAATTTCTTCCTACTGGACTGAACCCAAAAAATTGGATTGTCGCAGGATTTGCATCAACAAATACCCCANCCCTGTCAACTATGAAAATGAGATTAGGTGAATTTTCAACTATTTTTCTGAACTTTTCCTCACTNTCCCTAAGCTTTCTCTCCATTTCAATTCTTTTTGTCAAATCTATACCAATAGATCCTCCGCCTACGATTCTCCCATCCGCATCTCTGATAGCAAAATTATACCACTCAACAAGCAATTTTCTCCCATCCTTTGTGAAGTTCTCATTGACATTCGTCTTCGATACTCCCGTTCTCATAACTTCTTCAATAACACTTCTAACTCTGCTTCTCTCTTTCTCAGGAACCTGTAATTCGAAAAGATCCTTTCCCACCGCTTCATCAGCTTTCCATCCGAAGAGGGCTTCAGCAGCTTTGTTCCAAAGTGTTATTCTAAACTCAGTATCCCAGGCCGTTACAGCTACGGGTGCTACATCAATAAGTCTCTGAAGNAAATCAACAATTTCCCTGTATTTCTTCTCTCTTTTTTCTACCTCTCCAACCAACCGTCTCAGATGTGTTTCACGCTTAGCCCTCTCCACCAGCTCCCCTTTAAGCTTGATATAAATGTCCTCAAACAGCTCCTTCTTAACCCNCCCAAGAAAAATTTCAGGAGGAATGTAGTAAGGATTATCACAGACAGAATCATAAATTATGAGTTTCGGGTGGGTCAGGATTACATCAATTAAAATTCCAGGATCAAATTTCGACTCATTATATTGACATATCGCCAGACATCTGCTACCAGGAAAATGATAATTAAGCTTGGCTTCATATTCAATCAACTTCTCAACACCAGGAAGTTTAGCAAATACCCAAGTCATCTCTCCAGTAGCTCTCAATCCTGTGTAACCCTCCTCGATAGCTTTTAACTCAACTTCTTTTAAGAGAGCTATCATCCTATCGGGATCAAAATATCCATCCTTTAGGTATGCTTCATCCTTGGTCAGAATCTCGAATTGCCCGGAGAGCAGATAACGATCAATATCAATAAACTTCCTGAAAATTTCTATAATTTCCTCTTTTGTGTTTTCATCAACAATGTAGAGGCACTTTTCATTTCTCTTCAAGCCCTGAATCATAAAAGGGACAACAATAGACTGCTGCTCTTCTTTCGTCCTGTAAATGCAGCAAAGATGTTCTCCATATTTCAGACTGCTAAGAGCTTCCTCGAGTTTGATAAGCATTTCATAAATTATGTGAGTACACCTTAATAATCTTTTTTGTCGATTCTTTTAAAGATTTAAATGATTTAAATAGAGATTTAGAGATCCGTAAAGCTGTATAGACTCTCTTAATGGACACAGGCCGTCATACGGCNGATGTTACCAGCATGACAGTGTGATGTAAATGGGTTGCTGGAAATGAAACGGAAAAGATATATACTCTTAATTGCAAGAATAACCGACTGAGCTGGATATGAAGGGGGCAAAGAAGATTAAAGACTATTTCGAGGACGTGAAACCCTTAACTGACGAGGAACTTGAGGAGCTCTTAGACGACCTTTCAAACAAAAGAAGTAGAGGTTTTAAGCCTGGAAAAAACAGTAAAGGCAAAAAGAGTTTCAGAAAAGGTAAAAAGGAAAAATACGACAAGTACTTGGATTTTTAGTTCAGTATCATCTCAGTCCTACGAGTTCCTCAAGAGCTTTTTTCTGGTCTTCAGCCTTTACTATCCCACTTGCAAGCAGGACACCNTCTGCTCCGAGTTCAATAGCTTTTACGTAATCCTCATGAGTTGTTATTCCCGCTCCACAGAGGACCCTGACATTCTCATTAACCTTTTTTGCTGCCATTACAGAACTCTCAACAATTTCGGGTTCAGCCTTACTCACTGGGATGCCGGATCCTATCAGCTCAGGCGGTTCCACCGCAACAAAATCTGGATTTAATGCAGCAGCTGCGGCCGTAGTCGGAACGTTGTTTGTGCACACAATTGAGGTCAGATTAAGTTCTCTCAGTCTGGATACATTTAGTTCAATGTCTGCAAGTCTAAGTCTTCTCTCAGAATGGTTAATGAGTGAACCTNTAGCGCCATACTCCTTTATCATTTCCGCATTTATTCTACCAGTATGGCTGCCAAAATCTATGGCATCGATGTGCTGGGCAAAAACGTCTATTGAAACCTCTTTTGAGATCACTGGTAGGTCAAGAAAGCTTACGGCGACAGCTATATAGTCATCCACCCTTTGTGCGACGCTCTCCGCAATCTTTGCCAGTTGATAAGCCCTTTTCCCAAAACCTTCCTTATAGGCTTTGAAATTTATAACAACAATCCCCATCAAATCACCTAAAAATCTGTCATTATCCTGAACTGATCCGTATCAGGCTTCAAACTTCTCATAAACCTCCTTACAGCTCCTTCAACGTCTCTCGCTTTAGTAATTGCTCTTCCTACAACGATAATGTCTGCACCAGCTCTTATCACATCTTCCACATTCTCAGGTCTTATTCCACCTGCAACAGCAACGAGGACTCCAAATTTCTCTCTGATGTTTCTTGCAAGATTCCAGGGTGGTTCCTCGCTCTCACTATCTATTGCTCTGTGGAGTTCAACAACATCTGGCATAACTCCAGCTTTTTTAAGCTCTTCAAGTCTTTTAACGACGTTCTCAACATTCATCATGTCAAGATAACTCATTATACCCGTCTTTTCAGCCTCCTTTATCCCCTTAACTATCGTCTTTACTGGTGCCAGCCCTGAAATAACCACTGCATTAGCAGTAGCATCTGCAGCCATTCTGGCCTCAAGATTGCCAACATCAAGAGTTTTGAGATCGAGAACGTAAAATGAGTCGGGTTTAATCTCCCTCAGCTTTAGAATTACCTCACTTCCATACCTTTTGGCTAAGGGGGTGCCGACCTCGAATATTATATGATCGCTGTCAGGAATCTGCCTCAGAACTTCAAGAACTTCCTCAAGATTTGGTATATCTATGGCTATCTGGAGATAAGGTGGATCCCAGAGTTTTGTAAGTTTTCTGCCCACAAACGGATGAAAACTGCGATCTTTCTCATAAAGAACCGTATCAACATCCGGAAATCCCTGCATAGCTCTCTTAAGAGCGAGTTTTGTAGCACCATAATTGTAGTAATAGATCTTGTGCCTGTTTCTTGCTTCTGGATGTATAAACACACTGGCAACCACAAGGTATTCATCAGCTTTTTCTCTGGGAATGACCCCTTCTTCGACAGCATCTGCTATCGCTTTAGCAACAGCAGCCTGAGCAGGTCCAAAAATTAATTCTGCCTGCTCCATGTTTCGAACAGTAACTTTTGGTACAATCACAGCAGGTGGTTTGGTAATCAGATTTGGTCTCAATACGGCAAGAAGCGGAGTATGGCCAGCAGAAAGTGTAGCAAGAGCGTTTGCAAAAGCAGTTGCAGCCGGACTGTCCTTGGTGCCTATGATGAGATCAACATGAGCAACTTCATAGCCCTCACCAATAAGAGCTTCACCAACTCTGAACTCCATGTGCCTTGGACTAATTCACCACTAATAAAACTTTTTACCCACTGCTTTTAATCGAAGGAAACAAAATGGCGCATAAGCTCCGTGCATCATTATCTCACTGATAAGATTTATTTAGGAGTTTTAACAGAAAAACTATCGATGCAGTTTAAACTGAAACTTCGAAGACAGGAGAGTATACCTGCCAGAAAAAGTGTTTTCGATATAATTAAGAGGAGTGCACGAGCAGAGTGGCTTGACGAGGAAACGTTTAAAACACTCTCAAAAAGGCTCCAACAGGAGTTTCAACCTCCCGAGGGGTGGATAGAGGTTGAGAGTTATCCTGTTTTCGGCAGATATGTTATTTCGAGCATTCACATTCTCTACAATGAGGAAGAGGATGAATTCATCTACCATGTAAATGAACCACCACTAAATCAGGAGGAGGAGGCACTTGTCAGAGATATACTCAACAAACTTGAATACTACACAATTCACCCAGAGGATACTAAAGATAAGGTCTCAGCTCTTAAAAATAAAATTGATACAATACTGGATGATCACAGAATAAAACTCGAAGGATCCGACTACTTCAGAATTATATACCATGTCTTCAAAAGATCAATCCTTTACGGCCCCATTACTCCAGTAATGAACGACNCACAGATTGAGGATATATCCTGCAATGGTTACTTCAAACCCATTTACATTTTCCACAGGAAGTACGCCAATATGAAGACCAACATCGTTTTCGAGGATCCTGATGAGCTCGATTCGTTTGTGATTAACCTTGCTCAGAAGTGTGGGAAGCATATAAGCATTGCAGAGCCTAT
>MTNC01000081.1 GCA_002010285.1 Archaeoglobus sp. JdFR-41
TTGACAGGGGAGAAGAGTTCAGAATACTTGACAACTTCTCCGGCTCAAGCCCGCTCAACATGCTCTTTCTTAGGAATCTTCATATCACTCGCAGAAACGAGNTTATCTGGGGAGACATCAGAAATTTTGAAGAGCTACAGAATGCCTTCAGAGGTGTTGATGCCGTGCTNCATCTCGCAGCAAAGCTACCAGCAGCNCCGGGAATGGTTGACGAAACTGGAGATTCTGATATCAACCACGTCAATTACCATGGTACACTTAACGTTCTTGAGCTTGCAAGAAAGCACGATGTGAAGGTTATTTTTGCCTCCACATGCAATGTTTACGGGATCGGCGTGGATCTGGATGAGNAATCTGAACCTAAACCTCTAAACAGGTACGCAGAGTCGAAGCTAGAAGCTGAGAAGGCTTGCATCGATTATCGGGAAAGATACGGACTTGACGTTAAAATTCTCCGTCTTGCATCAGTCTACGGATACAGTCCGGGAGTCAGATTTAATCTTGTGGNTAATTACTTTGTACTCAGGGCAGTAATGGGTTATCCCCTTACAGTTTTCGGAGATGGCAGCAATTTCCGACCCTTTGTCCATGTTAGAGATGCTGCAAATGCTTTTCTCTTTTTCATCGAAAACGGGAAGGCTGGGGAGATTTACAATATAGGCTGTGAAAATCTCAGAATAAGAGATGTNGCAGAAATTGTGAGAAAAGAAGTTAATCCATCAGCTGAAATTGTTTTCACTGGCAAAAAACCGGAATTTAGTTATCATGTTAAATTTGATAGGGCTTCAAATGCAGGATTCACGCCCGAATTTAATCTTGCTGATGGTGTGAGGGAGCTTGCTGGAAGGCTTGAGAGTCTGAGAAATCTGAAAAATCTGAGAAATTGCAGGAGGTAGATTTTATGCGAGTTGGCATTACAGGAGCTGGGGGGTATGTTGGAGCCGGTCTGTGCAGCAGACTGATAGATGAAGGTTACGAACTGGTTATGGTTGACAACTTCTTTAATGCTCAAATCAGAGATGTAGCCGGTGAGAGGATTTTGTTTGCAGATATAAGGGATCGAGCAGAAATGGAGGATTTGCTGAAAGATTGTGACATTATTGTGCACCTTGCAGCCATATCAGGTGTGGCAGATTGCGATGCTATGCCCGACAAAGCTTACGAAATCAACGTTATTGGCACATCCAACATCTGCTGGATATGCAGGAAGCACGGCATAGATCTGATATTTCCGTCTTCCATGGCGGTTATAGGTAATCCAGTGGAACTGCCCATAACATCAGGACATCCTCGTAGCCCCCTCAATCTCTACGGCTTTACGAAGTGGGTAAATGAGGAGACGGTAAAGGNGTTCTCAAAAAATGCGTTTAACTCACTGATTTTCATGAAAACGAATCTTTATGGTGAATACGAGGTTGATGGTAAAAAAATAAGCAAGAGAACAGTGATAAACTTATTTGTCAGGAAAGCGAAAAAAGGTGAGGTGCTAACTGTTCACAAGCCCGGAACACAGACAAGAGACTTCATACACGTTCTCGATGTTGTAGAAGCCTATCTTCTGGCTATTGAGAGGATGCCAGAAGGGCTTAACGTGGTGACAATCGCTGGAGGAGAGTGTCTTTCGGTGCTGGACATAGCAAAACTGGTGCAAAAGTACTCCGGTGTCGAGATTCAGATGATTGAGAACCCGAGGAAGGGGGAGACACATGCAGAAAACTTTGAGGTTGATACTGAAGAGGCAAAGAAGCTGATAGGGTTTGAAGCAAGGAGGAGAGTTGAAGATGAGGTGAAGAGGTTACTGGAGGTGTAAAAATGCAGGCTGTTGTTCTCGCAGCNGGTGAAGGGCAAAGAATGCGCCCGCTTACGTACACAAAACCCAAGGTTATGCTACCGGTTGCAAACAGACCAATTCTGGAACATCTTCTTGAAAATCTGAAGAAAGCTGGTGTTAGAGACATTATTCTGGTTGTTGGATACAGGGATGATGTTGTAAGGGAGTATTTTGGAGATGGAAGTAAAATCGGATTGAAAATTCGTTATGCCACACAGCGAAAACAACTGGGAACAGCTGATGCCTTAAAAGCTGCCCGACATCTGATAAGCGATGACTTTCTGATGCTGAATGGGGACAACATAGTTGGGTGGGAAGAAATAGAGAAGCTTGCACGAGTGGATGGAAATGGTCTTGCAGTTAAAGAAGTTCCGAATCCACAGGATTTCGGAGTTGTAGATGTTGATGGCGGATTCGTGAAAGCAATAATTGAGAAACCCGAACACCCCTCCTCGAATCTGATTAATGCTGGAGTTTACAGATTTACTCTTGAGTTTCTCAGCCTCCTCGATAAAACTCCAGTCTCAAAGAGAGGAGAATATGAGGTAACCGATACAATTCAGCTTGCAGTGAGAAACGGTGCTGAGTTTAAAGCAGTGAAAATAAAGAAGTGGATAGACGTCGGGTATCCATGGGACCTCCTCAAAGCAAATGAGCAGATACTCACAGAAATTCAGGAGAGCGGAATTGAGGGAGAGGTTGAGGAGGGGGCAGTGGTTAGAGGAGAAGTAATCATTGGAGAAGGAACGGTTGTAAGAGCAGGCTCGTATATAATTGGACCAGTTGTGATTGGGAGAGACTGCGTAATTGGGCCATGCTGTTTTATTCGCCCTTACACAGCAATTGGAGATGGCTGTCATATCGGTGCATTTGTTGAAGTGAAAAACTCGATAGTAATGCGAAATACGAATCTGCCTCATCTCAACTATGTGGGTGACTCGATAATAGGTGAAAACTGCAATTTTGGTGCAGGGACAAAGATAGCGAACCTCAGACTTGATGAGAGAGAGATCAAGGCTGTTGTGAGGGGTAAAAAAGTTGCAACTGGAAGAAGAAAATTTGGAGCAGCAATTGGCGATAATGTGAAGACGGGGATAAATGTTTCGATAAATGTTGGAGCAATGATTGGCAGTGACGTATTTATTTCTCCTGCAGCACTTGTTGATGGGTATATCGAGCCCAATTCAATCGTATAGGATGTAGAGGTGGTTGTTTATGCAGGCTGTTGTTCTCGCAGCTGGTGAAGGGCAGAGATTNCGTCCTTTTACAGCAAATAAGCCTAAAGTTATGATAAAGGTCGCAAACAAGCCCATAATTGAGTATGTTATTGAAGCTTTGAAAAATGCCGGAATACAGGATATAGTGGTCGTTGTTGGATACAGAATGAGNAGAGTAATGGATTATCTTGGTAATGGAGAAAAACTGGGTGTTAGAATAGAGTATGCTGTTCAGAAACAGCAGCTTGGAGCAGCACATGCTTTAAAGCAGGCTGAAGAATTCGTGAAAAGTGAGGAATTTATTACTGTAGCTGGAGATAATATCTTTGATTCCAAAACTATAGAAAAGCTTGACGAACCTTGGACAATTGCATACAAGAAATCCGATGAGCCCACAAAGTATGGAGTAATTCTCATGGAAAATGACGTTGTAAAGAAAATCGTGGAAAAGCCACGCTCAGCTATAGGTAATCTGGTAAATGTTGGTATATACAGGTTTACGAGAGAGATTTTCAGTCACATCGGTGAGGAAAGGGACATGATAGCAGTTCTCAATAACATGATCGCGTCAGGATGTAGATTTAAATGTGTTGAGGCTGAGATGTGGATGGATATAGTTTATCCTTGGGATATACTGCGAGTTAATGATCTTGCAATGGATTTCTCTGGAAAGAGGATTGCTGGTAGNGTGGAGAAAGCTCAAATTTACGGGGATGTTGTAATTGGGAGAGGTAGCATCATTGAACCAGGAACTGTTGTTAAAGGTCCGGTTGTTATAGGCGAGGACTGCGAGATTGGCGCAAATACGGTGATAAGGGCATCGACAAGCATTGGAGATAACTGCACAATTGGAGCATTCAGCTACATCGAGAACAGTGTTATTGGAGATAACGTGGTTATAGCTCCCGGCTCTTTCATCGTTGACTCCGTAATTGACAGGGGTTGCAGAATTGGAGCGAGGTTTACAGCGATGAGTGGTAGAGCCGAGATGAGAATCATGGAATTCAGCGAAATTGAAAGAAGTGAGATGGAAGAGAAAACATACGAAGTCAAAGCTGGAGTATTTATGGGAGAGAGGTGTGAAGTTGAGAATGGCGTAATCGCTGAACCAGGAACGGTTGTTGGGAACGACGTCAAAATAGCTGCTATGAAACTCATCAGGGGTACGATTCCGGATTTTTCGATAATCCTATAAGTGTGGTGAGATTATGTGCGGAATAGTCGGTTACATTGGCTATCGAAGGGCTGACAGGGTTGCAATCTCCGCACTCAAGAGGCTTGAATATCGTGGCTACGACTCATGGGGTATTGCTGTAAAATCCAACGGTGAGCTGAGANTTTACAAGCGTGTTGGGGCTATTGGGGATGTGGAGGAATTCGATCTTGCTGAAGGTAGTATAGCTGTTGGACATACCAGATGGGCAACCCATGGTAAACCCTCCGATGTAAATGCCCATCCTCACACGGATTGCAGTGGCAGTATTGCGGTGGTGCATAACGGGATAATATCAAATTTTCAGACACTTAAAGAGAAACTGGAAAAAGATGGACATGTTTTCAGATCAGAGACTGACACAGAAGTTATTCCACACCTCATTGAAAAGTACTCAAACTCCAATCAAAGATTTGAGGATGCTGTACTCAGTGCAGTGAGGGAGCTTAGAGGTTCATACGCATTTGTAGCTTTAAGCAAATCTGAGGAAAAACTGGTTGCGTGCAGGTACAAGAGTCCGCTAATCCTCGGAGTTGGAGATGAAGAGTTTTTTGTAGCCTCGGATGTGCCGGCACTGCTAGAATACACGAACAGGGTTGTGTACCTCAGCGATGGTGACATTGTTGTGCTTACGAGAGAGGGGTATGAGATATACAACAATGGCGAGAGAGTTGAAAGAGGGGTTGAAGTTGTACCGTGGAGTCTTGAGGCCGCAGAGAAGGGTGGCTTTGAACACTTTATGCTCAAGGAAATTCATGAAAATCCAAGAGTTATTGAAGATACTCTTGCAGAATATATATCTGAAGAAATAGAGCTTGATGTTGGCTTTGCTGTTGGTGTTTCGGATGTTGTGTTTGTTGCTTGCGGAACTTCCTATCATGCTTCGCTCATTGGGAAGTATCTCATAGAGAAGCTGGCTGGAATTCCCGTGAGAGTGGAATATGCGTCAGAATTCAACTATCACAGCTCTCCACTCTCTCGCTCCCTCGTTGTCGGCATAACTCAGAGTGGTGAGACTGCAGATACACTCGAAGCTTTAAGGAGGGCAAAGAAGTTTGGTGCAAGAACTCTTGCAATAACAAACGTTCTTGGCAGCAG
>MTNC01000059.1 GCA_002010285.1 Archaeoglobus sp. JdFR-41
CATGCGTTAGGAGTGATATCTAATTGAGGTGATATATTGCCATTTGTTGGCATATGTAAAAATTGTAACTGGACAGTGTTGGGAGAAAAACTGAGAGAAGTTGCATTCCAACTACATTTACATATGAAGATGAGTCACAAAAAAGATGACTATTTCTCGAATTGGATGAAACACAATGTAAATTTTGAAGACTTTGTAAGATATGAAACTGAACTTGAAAGTCCGTACGATCTATTTCGAACCTACACTTTTTCGTCCAAAATATACTATACATACGATTACTGCATTGCGGTAATTACACATTCAGACTTTGATTCGTACAAGAACACCTCTACAGAGACCTTGTACAAGTATTTCAAAGAATACTTCCCTTCTCATGCTCTGGATAAAAACAGAACGATGATTAAAATCAAAGAATTTAAGGATGTTTCTAAGCTATCTGATAGAGAATTGAAAGAATTGAGTAAATTTGTATCCAAAGAATTAGAAAAGAGGGGTTTAAGTTAAGTTTGATTAATTATCAACCAATATTATCAAAAACCAAAACTCTTAAACTGATGTGTCGAGAGATAATGAAAATAACCAAAGGGGGATAAATATGGAAAAGAGATTCATCGAAACAGATTATTTCCCGCTTGGAATCGTGAATGATAAATCCGCTTCTGAAAAGCAGGGTGGTGGAAGACCACCTTACTGGGAAATGGTTTTCTGGTGGACGAGAAAACCCCTTGTGGGGGCGAGGGCTGTAATTGCAGCATCTTTACTGCCCGAAAATGTTTCACCCGATGCTTTTAAGCAAATAGTGAGACTCGATGCGAAGACTCCGCACAGAGAGAATCCTGCCATCCCTGAGAGTGTAAAGGAGTATTTTGGGGGTAAAAAGTTGCTTGATCCATTTGCAGGTTTTGGCTCGATTCCGCTTGAGGCAATGAGGCTTGGGCTGGATGCAACGGCGGTTGAGCTTCTGCCCACAGCCTACATATTCCTGAAGGCTGTGCTTGAATATCCGGCGAAATACGGAAAGGAGGAAGTCACAGTTTTTGAGGGGAAAAAGGAAAAGGGTAGGAAGAGAGAAAAGCCGAAGAAAAAGCTGGTTTATGATGTGCAGAGGTGGGGTGAGTGGGTTACTGAGAGGCTGAAAGAAGATGAAGATATTAGGGAGCTGTACGATGAGGATGTTGCCGTTTATATTGGAACCTGGGAAGTTAGGTGTCCACACTGCGGGAGGTGGACTCCCATAGTCGGCAACTGGTGGCTTGCAAGGGTTAAGGATAGCAGTGGGAATTACAAGCGTTTGGCATTCATGAAGCCTGTTGTTAATGGAGACAAAGTGGATATTGAGGTTGTTGATGTTAATGCTATCGTTGGTGATGTTTCGAAGGCAAAGCTCGATGGTAATGTGATTAGGGTTGGTGAGGAAGCTTTTGAAGTTCGCGACGCAAACATTCAGGCAAGAAAAAGCTCTGTTGAGTGTTTGCTGTGCGGAAATCAGATAAAGTATGTTGATGACGAGGGAAAACCTGCCGATAGCGGAGAGTGGTTCGTCAAGTGGGCTTTGAAAAAGTATCATGAAGGCGATGAGAGGTTTGCCAGGCAGAGGTTGCTCGTGAAGGTTAAGGTTGCCGATAGAGATCTGGTTTTTGAGCCGTGCAGTGATGGGGATAATGCGAAACTTGAGAGGGCGAAGGAGAGAGTTAAGGAGCTGATTGAAAGTGGAGATCCGGATGTTCCGACTGAGCCGGTTGCACCTTATGGAACGGTTGGAATTGGTGGTTATCTTTTCATAATTCTATATGGGATGACAAACTGGTACAAACTTTTCAACCCCCGCCAGCTCCTCACCCTCGTCAAACTCGTCAAGCTGATAAGAGAGGCTGGGAAGAAGGTCGAAGAGGAGAAAGTTCAGGAAGGATGGAGCGAGGAAGAGGCTAAGGGTTATGCTGAGGCTGTGGCGACGTATTTGGCTATTTGGATAACTAACTTTGTTAGATACAATTCGATTGTTACTTGTTGGGACGCAACGTACTGGGGACAACTAAAAGTCAAGCAGTCTCTATCGATGAGAGGCATCGCGATGATGTGGAATTGGTGTGAGTTTGATTGTATCCTTGGACTTGAATCATTTGAGCAATATAGTATTAGAAGTCTTAGCTACTTGAGTTCAAACCTTCACAACCCCCAATCTTTATCATCTTTCATCGAAACCGAACAATCCAACGGCAAAGCCAAAGTTTCCCTCGACGACGCCACTTCCCTCTCAAAACTCAACGACGAAAAATACGACATAATAGTAACAGACCCACCCTACGCCGATGACGTTCCATACACTGAATTATCTGACTTTTACTATGTCTGGCTCAAAAGAGCCTTGAGCGACTCAGACGGCAAAAGACTAATCCCACGCTTCCATCCCGAAGCATTCTTCAGAGAAACCGATTCTGGCTTTGAAGATACCCCTATTCCCACACAGTGGCAGGAATTTGCGAGGCGTGAAATCTCAACAAACCCCGGCAGATTTCTCGACAAGCCTAACAGAAACGAGTTCGCATCAAAACACTTTGAAGACCTCTTCAACCTCGCGTTTCTCTCCATGAAATCCAGGTTGAAGGAGGGCGGCATCCTCGTAACCTACTACGCCCACACATCCAATGAAGCGTGGGCAAACTTGCTCTATGCAGGCTGGAAAGGGGCGAAGATGCACGTAACCAACGCTTTTCCCATAGTAACCGAATCAGCCCAGCGTGTTACTGGCAGGGGAAAGATGAGGCTCGACACATCAATAGTTGTTGTGTGGCGCGATGGAGTCAGCGGTACAGCCAGAATAAATGACCAGTCCTTCAGGCTAAATGTGATTGAATCAGCAAAGAACAAAGCCCTTTCACTGCTTAGACTATCAAAACATCGCGACTACGCTTTGAGGGGTAGAGACATCCTGATAGGAACCATGGGTGCCGTGCTTGCCGAGCTGACAAAATACGAGGACATCAGAGATGCAAAAGGCTCGATAGATACTAAAGTCCTCACCGACAATTACGTCTTTCCCATGACAGTTGAGGCGATGTTTCAGGCTCTGGCAGAATACTACGGCGAGGGAATGGAATTCGTCAGCATTGAAGACCCCATTGCCAGATACTACCTCCTGCTCAAAGCCTTCTTTGGTGCTACAGCCAACGGAGGCAGATTTGAGAGACTGAAGGTTTCAACAAACGAGTTGATAATGCTGAAGCTCGCAACAGGTGTTGACGCTTCTACGCTTATACGAGCCAAAAAACTCTCACCTAACACCACCTATCTCTTTAAAAAGGTAAGTTCGGGCAGTGAGCTGACTTTTCTTGAGCCATCAAAGGCAGACTCAAAATATCTCGCCTCATATCTTGAAGAGAGGGGTATTGTTCAGAATGAGGTGGTTATAACCAACCCCATCGACATGTTCCACTATCTCGCCTACCTCGCCTCTAAGGGTGCATCGCCCAGAGATTACGAGGAGGTGAGAACACACAATCCAAGGGCTTTCGATGAAGCGAAATCTATCGCATTAATTCTCTCAAAAGTGCTTCCAGATACAGACCCTGAGAAGAGGTTGGCAGACACTGTATTGGGTTCGGTGTTTGGAGGAGTATGATGCGAGGTAAAACTTGGGAATTAGACGAGAATAAAGCGGAGCAAATTAGGATTTATTTGCTTGAAAATGGAGGAAAAGAGCAGGAAGTGAAAAATCCGTATGAAGTGTGGAGAATAAGATTCTCTGATTCAACCTTCACATATTATATGAGCGGTAAGCTACACAGCACACCTTCCAATTCACGCGATCCTGCAGTTTTTAACGCATGGGATTATATTGACTCTATAGCGGGAACCAAATACATTCCGCCTACAAAAGATTTCCTGATTGGGCTTGATGAAACTGGAAAGGGAGAAGTTATCGGACACACCGTCCTTACAAGCGTCATTTTTCCAAAAGAGATTTTTAAAGTGGTGAATGACAAGGTTGGTTCGGCAGATACTAAAAGAAGGCGTACCTTCGAGTATTGGGATGAAATTTTTAGAGAATTGGACTCCCTCACGTCCTTTGGTTTCGATTTCATCTACGAGAAAATACCGCCATGGCATGTGGATAAATACAATCTCAACAAAATCATGGACGTAGTTTATCAGAGAATACTTTCCAGCTTTTTCAGAAAGGTTGAGATTAGTAAGTGTCGAATAGTTCTTGATGATTATGGTGTTGGAGATACTTTGAGTAGATTTCTAGACTTTCTTGAAAAGCAAGGGGCAGAAGTTATCGTTACAAACAATTCTGAGGATTTCTATTTGGAGGCAAGAGTTGCTTCCTTAATTTCTAAGAGGATAAGGGAAGAAGTGATTAAAAGGATAAATGAGAACCCTAACTTCCATATTGATGGTACTTCAGTAGGTTCCGGAAATGCGGGAGATCCAAAAACTGTTGAGTGGCTTAGAAAGTGGCACGCTTCTGGAAAAGAATGGCCTTGGTTTGTAAAACGGTCTTTCAAAACTGTCAGGGAAGTTGAAGGAATGTCCACTCAACTTAAAAAGGAGACTCCCCCGATAAAAGAGGATTTGATGTCTAAAGAGTTCATGAATGAATTCAATGAGGGGCATCTTTCCATCACATCACTTTCAGTTGTTTGTCCACATTGCGGTGAAATTCTCAAAGGGGTAACTTTTGCAATAACCAATGGAGATTCTACAATAAAATGTCCCGAATGCGAAAACTTCATTCGAGATGCTGGAATGACTCTTAGGTACTATTGTGGCTATTTAGTCCCCGACAGCAGCATTATACAGAGAGGACTTATAAGCAAAGATCTGGAAAGGTCGAGAGTTTTCGAGGGATTCACAATTGTTATCGTTCCGGTCGTTAGAAAGGAATGCGACGAGACTCCAAGTGGTAGAAGAGAATTTGATAAGCTTGCTCATTTCGGTGAGATTGGAAGAATGCGGTTGGAGGCACATGGCAGTGTAAGAGATGTTCCGAATGGCCTCTCAAATGTCGAGAGGGATGAAATCATTGTTGATTCTGTTATTGAATTAAATGGAATACTGCTTACCGCAGATAAGGGGATGAGGGCTTATGCGATTGGTAGAGATGTGTTTACAATATTTATTTAGAAAAATTTTAATG
>MTNC01000050.1 GCA_002010285.1 Archaeoglobus sp. JdFR-41
TAAGTGCAGTTAGAAAAATTAGAATGGGAGAAAAAGAGTATCGCTCGTTCCAGAACTCAAACGTGATCTTTCTAAGATTGTAATCCTTGATCCTAACTTTANCCTTTACAAATCGATGTGACCTCAGCTTTTCATCAAATTNTTGTACTCGTTTTTCNGGTCTCAAAGATGACCAGAGAAGTCTGATGCCTATGTAAAAAAGTACTATT
The DNA here is from genome assembly GCA_002010285.1 of Archaeoglobus sp. JdFR-41. Lineage (GTDB taxonomy): Archaea > Halobacteriota > Archaeoglobi > Archaeoglobales > Archaeoglobaceae > JdFR-41. The sequence continues at coordinate 210 of MTNC01000050.1, forward strand.
CCGACAAAGAGTTTGAATGTTTTGGGTTCTGCCAGATATGTTGTTCTTATCACAGTTCCTGCGTAAATTCCTGGAAGATATCCGGCAATCATAACTGCTGCGAGTGGGATTAATAATCGACCTTCTCTCCAGTATCTGTAAACCCCTCCAGGAATTGCCATGGTGTTGTAGAGAAAATTGGTTGCATTGACAGAAGGGCCTACGAAACCAAGAATACTCATCTGGAATGGTAGGATCAAAAAAGCTCCTGAGACACCGGCCTGAGAACATACGAAGCCAATAACGAATGCTGNTGCTGGTACTAAAAATAAGAATATCTCTGGAGTGTCCACTCTACCACCTTACTCACATTTCCTTGTTTTAAAACCACCATAGAGGAAATTTTTGACTGGATTGTTAAAAACCTCATCGACACACTATCTCTCTCCCACTCACCTTTCTATAAGCATACTCAATGAGAAATGAAGCTGTGAGTATAAAGATAAATGTTGTGACACCTTCNAGACTTTTACTCTCTGTGAGCAGTACAGCAAGGGCAGTACAGCAAGTAATAATTCCAATCATTGGTACCACTCTGTTGCTTGAGGTTTTTACGTGAAGTTTTAAATTTGCTGCGTTAACAGCGGCAAAGATGAGCAGAAATCCAGCACTTCCAGCAGTTGAAATACCAGAGAGGTTCAATGTATTTGCCGTTATAAGGGCAGCAAAACCGGTTATCAAAAGCCCTTCTGCTGGTCTGTTCCATACTTTTCTCTCCAGCACTTCTGGAAGTTCACCCTCCTTGGCTATTATGTAGCTCACTCTCGCTGCGCCATAGAGTGTAGCATTAATCGCAGAACTTGTGGAGAGTAATGCGGCGATAACGATCAGCAGAAATCCTGCCTCACCAAGAAAAGGTTTTGCTGCTTCAGCGAGAGCATAATCGCGAGCAGAGATTATCTGGTTCAGGGGCAGGTTACCGACTGTGACTGTGGCAACAAGAACATAGATCAAAATAACAAATCCTACTGCTGTATAGTACGCCAGAGGTAGTTTCTTCACGTCGTGAACATCTCCTGCTGTGTTTGCAATCAACTCAAATCCCTCGTATGCGAGGAATATTATCATTCCTCCGGCGATCAGTTTCAGCGGTGGCGCCCAGTTTGTCAGCAACCTTTCAGAGTTGATACTCCAAAAGCCAACGCCGATGAAGAACAACAAGATACCAACCTTAAAAGCAACAATCAATTCCTCTGATTCTCCAACAGCTCTGGATCCGAGAAGATTGAGAAACATAAACAATGCAATTGCAACTGAAATCATCATGTGTTTATAGATGGGATGTGAAGGNAAGAAAGTTGACGNATAACTGCCGAATGCATAAGCATAGAGGGATAGCATTATGACATAACTTAACCAGAGCATTATGTTTAAGCCTCCGGTAAAAATTCCGGTTCCAAATGCTNGGTTGAGAAATGTAACGGTTCCTCCCTGACTTGGAAAGGTAACCGATAGTTTCGCGTATGAGTACGATGTTATAAGTGCTATTATTCCGGCGAAAATGAATGCAATGGGAGTTGCACCACCCGCAAGTTCAACAGCAAGCCCAAGGACTGCAAAAATGCCCCCACCAATCATTCCGCCGATTCCAACCGCCACTACGGATAGAAAACCGAGTCCTTCAGTTTTACGATTCTTCACGTTTTAAGTTGAGTGTTTGAATTTTTATTTTTCCCATATGTATTAAGTTCATATTCATATCAATCAGATTTTCGAGTGTTTCGGCAGATGTTCAGTAAATGTTAAACCTGAATCCTCTCGAGAGTGATCATGGAGAAAGTAGCCCATCTGCTTGAGCACTGGATATCTCACAGTAGAGAGCATACTCAAAAGTATGTTGAGTGGGCTGAGAAGCTCAAAGAAACCAGTCCTGAGACTTCAGAACTTCTTTTACAGGCTGCAAAAAAGTTTAGAGAGGGAGAAATGCTGCTTGAAAAAGCACTGCACACAATTCGTCAGAAATCACAGAACGAGCTGTGACAGTAAGTCATGTTTGAAATTGCTGGATAAAAATTTTATTGGTAAAAAACAAGGAAGGTCATGCTCCGAAAAGTTGATCTTCCCGGTGTTGGTTCAAAGTATGAACTCGAAACTCAGAGTGGAGATAAAATCGCAATAGTCTTCCTTCTCTCAGGGAAAATTCAACTCTATCTTCTTGAAAAAGGTTGTGATGAACCTTGTATGGTTAATTTAACGGAAGAAGAAGCCAGAAGAATTGGAAGTATGCTGTTTGGTTCACTTCTCATTTCTGAGAAGGAAGCAGTTGACGTGGCTTTTTCAGCCCTCTCAGATCTTAGAATCAGTGTTCATACGTATGTTGTCAGTAAAAATCTTGCTGGTAAATCTATTGGGGAACTCGCAATCCGAAAAAAGACTGGGGTGACGATAATTGCNGTCTCAAGAGAGGGTAAAAACATAATAAACCCTCCACCAAGCTTTGTATTTAAAGAAGGAGATATAATTGCTGCGATAGGAGAATCACATCAGCTTGAGGTTTTTGAAAGAGAAATTCTGGGGATTTAAATGGATTTCGCACTTGCGATTCTCATTTGTGCCCTTCTTGGTATTACAGTCAAGAAATTGTCCCTACCGGCCATACCTGCTTATATTATGGCAGGTATTCTACTTGGAAAGAGTGGGGCTGGTNTTTTTGGTGAAAGTGAAGTCTCAAAAGCACTGGCTGAGCTTGGGATTATTTTCTTGCTTTTTTATATAGGTCTCGAACTCAAGCTATCGCAGATAAGTGCGAGGAAAGGCGAAATAACCTATGCGGGTCTGATCGACCTCCTCGTAAATTTTCCAGTTGGATTCGCTNTGGCGTCTTTATTGGGTTTTGATTTCAGAGAAGCGTTCGTAATGGCTTCAGCTCTTTATATCAGCAGTTCAGCAGTAGTCATTCAATCACTGATTGAAAACAGAAAACTCATTTTTTCAGAATCTGAGACGATTATATGGCTCATGGTTTTTGAGGATATAATGCTTGTACTCCTGATAGTTGGTATAACAGCTCAGCCGTCAGAAATCCTGTTATTCCTTGCAAAGCTTATTATTTTTTCAGGATTTATCCTTGTTGCAGGTCGAATAGCTCTTAAATATGTGGAAAGTGTTTTCCGGAGAGAAGACGAGCTTCCATACATTCTTGCGTTCAGCATTGCGGCGTCAGCAATTTATCTCTCAAAATTTCTTGAAATTCCAGAAGCTTTTCTTGCAATAGTGCTCGGCATAATGTTCTCAGAAGTTCATGGAATTGGAAAGTTAATTAGACCATTTAAGGAAGTTTTCATAGTACTCTTTTTCTTCTTTTTTGCCGTTTCTGTAGATGTAACAGCAAATATATCTCTGTTCGTCCTCGTTTCCATTATACTGGTAGCAATTGCAAGCAAGTTAATATCTGGACTGGCTATTGGCAGACTGATTCACGGCTCAACATCGTCTGGAATTGAGATCGGAGCTTCAACAGTTGCGAGGGGTGAGTTTTCCATTCTTCTTACCTCAATTTATGGTGCACCAACTCTTTCGGCAATCATTGCCGTGTTTGTTGTTGTAACATCACTTGTTGGATCGTTCACGGCGAAGTACAGCAGAGCAATATCTCGCTTGGTTACTATCAGGTAGCTATGGTTGTAACTGAGAATCCTCTCACTTGCTGAATAAAGGCAAAAATTTAAAATCCGTTTACTTTAGCTCTTTCGTGTTATCCAATGAAGTTCTCTGGTTTGTGCTGATGTTTGTTAATTTTACCGGGATAATCCTTGCTTACAGATTTTTTGGGCGTACAGGACTCTATGTGTGGGTGGGAATGGCGATAATTCTTGCGAACATCCAGGTTGCCAAACTAATCAGGTTTTTCGGACTGGTTACAGCTATGGGAAATATAATTTACGGGACAACGTTTCTCGCGACGGATATACTGACGGAGAGGTATGGCGTGAGAGCTGCAAGAAAAGCTGTTTTTGTGGGTTTTTTCACACTCATAGCTACTACTGTNATCATGCAGTTGACCCTCATGTTTGTACCTGATGAGGCAGATACCCTGAGTCCTGCTCTTGAAAAAATATTCGGATTNATGCCTGATGTTACTGTTGCAAGTTTAACGGCTTATCTGATCTCACAGCTTCACGATGTCTGGGCATTTGAATTCTGGAAAAGAAAAACAGAAGGCAGACACCTGTGGTTAAGAAACAACGCATCTACAATGGTCTCTCAGCTTATAGACAACGCAACCTTTACATTCCTGTTTTTCGTGGTGTTTAATCCCGAATTCGTATCTTCGATAGGTNTTCAGGGGATTTTTGAGATATTCCTGACNTCTTATGTGATGAAGTTTATTGTGGCNGTATGCGACACGCCATTTATTTANCTGAGCAAGAAGATAAATGTTGANTGATGAGTGCTGAAACCGGTCATNGTTTGTCAAATGTAACCGAGCCACTCTTTTTTCAGATCAAAGAATGTCCCATTTTCAATCGACTCTCTTATCTCATCCATCAGCCTTATCATGAAGTAGAG
>MTNC01000039.1 GCA_002010285.1 Archaeoglobus sp. JdFR-41
AAAAAAATTTAAAAATAGAGTATTAAAAATTTAAAGCTGAAGAGCTTTCAGCAGTTCTGGCAGATTGTTTTCCTCAGCATACTTTCTCAAATCCATATATCCCTGCATAACAGCATCAATCGCTTGCCTGAATGCCCTTGCTCCAGCTGCTGGTCCATCGGGATGAGCATGTATTCCGCCCCCAGCAGCAACAACGATATCATACCCAAGTGTACTTATGAGTCTTGGGACATTTGATGGAGAGATACCTCCTGATGGCATTGGGAAGCAGGGTTTGATGTGGTAGAGAGGATACCGATGGTTCTTTGCAACTTCCACATACTTCTCCTCCATCATGGGNGCCTTACCGTAGGGTGCCGGATAAACAACTATATCAGCTCCACAAATTCTCGGCAGTTTTCCCAGAATTAGCGTGCTTCTTATGCCAGAGATCGGAGAAACGTAATAAGCACCTGCAACGTCCATATGTGCCATTATCGGAACTTTAACGCTTTCATCTTCTGCAAGAGCCTTCAAAACCGGGAATCCCGTTGCCAGGTAATTTACCAGCAAACAGTTTGCACCAAGCTCGATGACCTTGTCTGCATTCTCCAGAACCTCAGGAAGATCAGCGGTGATATTAACTGCGTAGAGGGTCTTTTCACCCTTCTCCTCATTCGCCTTATCTATCGCCTCCATGAACTTTGGAACTCTCTCCTCCAGCGTATTGAAACTTGGGTTTGCAAGCAGTTCATCGTCTTTAATTATATCCACACCACCCCTCGCAACCTCGTAAGCAAGCTGAGCTCCAAGATCCGGTGGCGAGTAAACGTCTGGCTTGATCATGTTGTTGAGAATTGGTCTCTCTTTAACACCAAGAACTTCTCTGACACCTTCGATTCCAAACTTTGGACCCCTAAACCCTTTGAGATACTTTTCAGGAAAGCGAATATCGAGTACCTTGAGTTTTGGTGCCATTGAAATGTTTCCGACAACAGTTGACAGTAACATCGAAATTCTGCTCCCCATATTCTCCCAAGGAAACGCTATCTGCACGATGTAGTTCCTCCAGTCCACCTCGTTTGGAACCATCAGTTCGTAATCAGGTGTTTCGAAGACTCCTATGACCTTTGCAACATGCTTCTTTCTCACTTCAGGAGTTTCCCCAGGAACCGGAAGCCATGTACCAGTGCTCTGCTCAAGTGCAAGAATTTGAGTAATTTCAAACGGATTCATCCCCTTGGGAAAACTCATGTAATAAGTGGTTATTATGTAGTCATCCGGATCTATTCCCTCTGGTAATGCCTCTGGATTTGCTTCTGGATGCTCAAACTTTTTAAATCTGAGCCTAACTCCAAGCTGCACAGATCTCACCCCGTTTATTCGAGTTTAAAGAATTCTTCAAATTTCATCGTTCTCCTGCCTTCTTCATCTTCAATCTCAATGATCATGGGTACACTTCCTATTCCAGCTATCTGGAGAATTCTCTGAGCAAGAGAAAGTACATCCTCTGTTTCGACACATGCTTCAGGAGGAAGAACACCCTTTCCTGTAACCTTTCCGGTCGCCATTAAAATTGTCCCTATCGCAGCCGGAATGCCTGTTCCTTCACCCATCCCCATNCCCCTTGAAGTGAGGGAAAAAGCGTAGCTTGCGGGCTTTCCATTTTTCCTGCCCTTTACGGCAACCTTAACACATCCCATCGGCTCAGTTATGCCGGCTTTCTTTATCAGTTCTTCCCTCTTTTTGAGTATGAACGCCACAGCAAATTCAAGAGTAGATACCTCAATGTCTCCCACCTTGAGTTTCTCATCAGCAGTCATTCCAATTCGTACAAGTGTTTTTATTAATTCTGCATACTCTGGCGGCAAAACAAGACCCAGATTTGTAACCCTCTTTACACCCGGTATGTATTTAGGAAGGGTGATCGTTTCAGGATGTGGATAAGCGTAAACTCTGTACGTCCCGATGCCCGGAAACTCCACTTCTTCCTCAAGAGCCTTTCCACTTTCCTCGAACAGTCTAACAGTTTTAAACTCGCCATCCAGAAAAACCGGAATGTCCATTTCCATGGAGTGAATCCTGTGTTTAACCACTGCAGCACCTTCAGTTTCCTCTCCTCCATGAGCATGGTATATATCAATTGACTCAACTTCATCCAGCAGTTTTTCGGCAGCATACTTTGCAAGTAAATTTGCCAGCCCTGGTGAACTACCCATACCGATAAGTGCAGTTACACCAGCTTTCTTTGCATCTTCGTCAAGTTTCAACTGTTCAACAGTTGCATCGTAATCGTCACAGATGTCAACATAGTTAATCCCAGCTTCAATCACAGCTCTCAAAATTCTGGGACCAAATTCATAGAAGGGGCCAACACAGTTAAGGACAACATCAGAACCACTCACAGCCTCCTTAACACTGGATATATCCGAAGCATTGCACTTCTTAACTTCAACATCTATCGGACATTTTCCCGCAACCTTCTTGGCAGCTTCAACATTCACATCCGCCAGAGCAATTTCTGAGAAAACGCCGGAATAGGCCAGAGTTAACGCTGCCGTGCTCCCAACAGTTCCACATCCGAGAACAGTTGCCTTCATAACTCATGGCTGAGGAGTTGAAATATAAGGATTATTGTTTTGAATTCGATCTCAACTTCCTGTCTCTCTGCATGGAAAGGGGGAGAAGAAGGTACAAACAGATGACTGCTGCAAAAGCAATCAAATAGGATACAACCGGAGGATCAAACACAGGACCAATAATTCGTCTGTGAAGCTGCCAGTAAATTGCCGAATTCGCTGAAATGAGGCCCAGAGCGATCAAACACACAAACGAAAGGAATGCTGGAATAGAAAATTTTTGCCAGACATACGTTATAACTCTCGCAGAGAGAAGACACGCTGGTGGCAGGGATGGAAGGAAGTATCTCATCTCCTCATACGGTGGATTGCCAATTGTTCCAAGCTGGAGATAGATGAACAGAACCGGCGTTCCCCAGACCAAAAGCATCCAGGTTCTCAATTTCTTTGGATCAAGAAGTATTGCGAGAGGAGCGATGAAAAGTGGAGTTAGAAGTAGGAGCATCTGATTCAACGACTGATCAAGTGATCTGACGATGGCCTCAACAGAAGGATGGAAAAAGCGACTGATCATTGTTCCCNCAGCAGTTTTGTAAACAACGCCATCTGATACCCGGATGATATGGGGCATCTGATAACCGCTACTGAGCGGAGAACCAAAGAGAAAAGTATTGTAGAGGGCAATTAACACNCCCGCAATTGAAAGAGCGGTAAAAAATACTGTAACCGGGACTATGATTTCTCCTGATTTTGTTTTATCACCCCACCTTTTCCTGAATTCCACAGCAAGATATAACAGCGGAGCCACAATAACAACTACAGTGGAGTACCTTACTGCAACAGCAAATCCAAGACTGAGCGCTGCTATCAATGCCAGCAGGATTCGTTTTCCGGTTCTTTCATGCAGAGAGATTACAAAGAGTGCAATACCAAGTGTGGAAAAAGCCATTGAAGCATAATCTCCCATCCCTCTTGAGTAAATCATCATCAACCCTGCTCCCGAAGTCATTAAAAGAGATGCTGCCACAAAGGCTGTGGTTTCATCGTAAAGTCTCCTCGCCAGAATGTACACCGCCAATGATGCAATAGCTGAGTTGAAGATGTTTATTAAGTTCACAGAATTCGTGAGCCAGAACGGGATAAGCATAAACGAATAACCTGGATACCACCGATTTGCAATTCCATACCTTCCATCGATATTAACAACTACCGAAGCAACCGGTGGAAGAATATTGAGAGTTTCCTTTACTGCATTCAAACGGTATATCCTCTCCTTGGACGGTAGAGATGCCACAAAATTTCCGTTTTGATCGGTATACCCTTTTATCTCTTCTCCAAATGACTTTATTGTGATTTCTACATTGCTGAGATTTTTATTAATTAAATGATCTACATGGATTACTACTTCTGGCCTTACACTCCATTTCAGGAGTTTTGGGGTAACAAGAATGGGGTAATCAAACCCTGTAAAGTCCGTTACAATCATTAAGTGAAGAGTGACTCTCCCATCTGATGCCGCAGCGTCGTATCTTCCTGGTGGCAGTTCTACTGTAATCTTACCCATCTCATCAGTAATCCCCTTCCACTCTATCTTTTTCTCTAAACTCCTGATCTCAATTTTAAGCCCCGCTATTCCCCTACCGTAACCATCATAGGCAAAAATAACTACCCGAACAGGTTGCTGAGGATGTTTTCCAAACCCGGCAAAATTTGATCTTGGGAGTGTGTGTTTGATCTTCGAACCTGGACTTTTCCAGTATGCTCCACTCCCCACAATTTTCAGACTCAAGAATATACAATCCTCAGGTGAGTTACCTACATAAAAATCAAGATACTGGCTTTTATCTCTACCCACCTCTTCAATCAGTACGTAAGGTCTCTTCAAAGTATAGTAAATCCAGGCCCAGCCAAAATAGGAATGCTCATCTGGGATCGTGCCTCCATCCCACATCCCATTTGGTAATATATGGAGAGGATACGGAAAGGAAAGAACAAATGCAGAGGCAGCAGCAAACAGTATGACAAGGATTACCATGTTAATTCTGTGGGTGGTCATCTTTT
>MTNC01000062.1 GCA_002010285.1 Archaeoglobus sp. JdFR-41
ACCTGAAATCTCTTTGATTATGTTCTCCGTAATTTTCTTACCCAGAATTGACGCTACTCTCTCCCTGTTCTCAAGAATCTGGGAGGTGTTTCTTATGCCTGCCATGAACAGTTTTCTTGCTCTAACTCTCCCAATACCTTTCACCTTAACCAGATCCAGAAGCTCCGATCTCACTCCGTATTTTATCCTGAGTGTTAGTGAGGATATCTCACCCTTCTGATCGTGGTTCAGATACTCCGCAATTCTTGACAGGGCGTTTGAAAGCCATTCTGCCGTCTCAAGAATTCTCCTGAGGTCTCCNGGGGCTATTGAGTACTTTTCGCATATTGTATTTTCATCAACCTCGTTTATCCAGTCCCTGAGGCAAAGAGCTGTTTTGATCTCGGATAGAAACCAGTCATAGTCAGCTGAGTAGGGGGAAGGGTAATAACTAAGGCTTTTTCGGATTTCAAATGCCTCCTCTTCTATCCAGTCATCATCTCTCCTCATGTAAAGTCTCTCCATGTCTGGAGTGCGGCACATAAGGTGGAGAAGACCGATTTCATCCAACCTCCTTTTCCTGAGCACATCCAGAAATATGAAGCCTGTGAGTGGGTCAATGTAAAGTCTCGACACCAACCTGCCAAAGTCTGTGGGGGATAGTGCGTCTCCGTCTGTCTCAATCATTTCCCAGTTGTGCAGCTGTTCCACAACTCTTTCAAGCTCAAAATCTGGAGAAACCTCGTTTTGCCTGAAAAAGAGTGTTTCAGCGAAAAAACTGCGTAGCTCATCACTGCTCTTCGCATAGCTTTCGCTTACAAGAGAAAGAGAGTGAAATCTGAGATGCGTTTCAGCTCCGAGTTTTGAGGTTATCTTCTCAGCCTCGCCGAGGATGTAACCGCTCACAACGACGTCCCTATCTTTTGGCTGTACATTAACGATAGCCTCACCATATTCATCCAATCCTGGTCTTCCAGCTCTTCCTGCCATCTGTTTGTACTCCATCACTTTTATTCTCCTGGAATACCCATCAAATCTGTAAATGCTCTTTATTATAACCCTTCTTGCCGGTAGATTCACGCCAGCAGCAAGGGTTGGAGTTGCAACAACGGCAGCGATCTCCCCACTCCTGAAAGCCTCCTCCACAGCCTCTCTCTGACTGCCAAGAAGTCCTGCGTGGTGAAATGCCACACCCATCTCCACACANTCTGCAAGTTTCAGACTCATCTCCCCGTCGTTTTCCTCCAGAATCTTTCTCTGAAGATCTTTTTTTGGTTCTGTGTATATTGAGGTAATCCTGGAGAGTTTTAAAGNTGTGGATTCAGCATTTCTCCTTGTGGGCTCAAAAACAAGCACACCTCCACCTTCTGCGACACACTCCTCAACCAGTTTCTCAAAACTGGCTCNCCTCTCCGAAACTTTCAATCCATCTTTGTACATCTCAACCTTTCCTCTGCATAGGATACCCTCAAAAAGTGGTACGGGTCTCCACTCGCTGACAAAGTAATCGGCATCCAGCCATTCTGCGAGCTCTTCAACGTTGGGAGCTGTGGCAGATAATCCGATTATTCTCAAATCTCTGTTCAGCCTTTTCATCTTTGTTATCAAAACTTCAAGAACCGCTCCTCGGTCTGCAGAATCGAGTAGATGGATCTCGTCAACAACAAGACAGCTCACCTTACTCATCCAGCTTGCCTGATTCCTCATCAGCGAGTCTGCCTTCTCACTCGTTGTAATGATTATATCGCAATCTGCGAGGTGTTCATCTCTTGCCTCATAATCTCCAGTGGAGATTCCAACTTTAATTCCAATTTTTTCCCACTTTCTGAACTCCTTAAATTTCTCATTTGCCAGAGCTCTTAATGGGACTGTGTAGAGGCACTTTCCTCCCTCTATTACTTCCTTCACCATGGCAAGTTCGGCAAGAAGGGTTTTGCCACTTGCAGTTGGAAATGCAAAAAGTAAATTTTTCCTCGAAAAAAGTCCTCTTTCAATGCACTCTGCTTGGGGGGGATAGAGTTTCTCAATTCCCTCTTCCCTCAGCACTTTTACGGCATACGTGGAAATGTAATCACTCAACCCTTCAACTCTCATCCACTCTNAATTGCAGGTTGTTATGATTAAAATTTGTTTGTGTAAATTTGTTTGCTAATTTTTTAGCCGGGGATGAATTTTGAGTAGAAGTTCTTCTGGAGCCGGTTCTGGCTCAATCACCTAAAAACTTGGTGAAATTAGACTGAAATTAGAGANGTGTTGGAATATCTATAAATTCCACCTCCAGGCCGAGTTTTTCCTGAATCAGCTTTGAAAGGGCGATTACACCATACTTCTCACTCTCGTAATGCCCAAGAAACAGAACGTTCAGCTGTCCCTCTTTTGCAGTGTGATAAACCTCATGCTCAGCTTCTCCCGTTATAAGAAGATCCACATTTCTCTCAACTGCCTCCNTAACTGCAAATCCACCCTTTCCGGAAACTGCAGCCACATTTTCAACGATATCGTCTCCAAAAAGTAAAATTCTGATTTCTGGTGAGGACATTCTTCCAGCCAGATTCTCTATGCTAACGGGTTTCCTCAGGGAGCAGCAATAACCGATTTTAATACCCTTGTATTCACCAAACTTTTTTTCNGGTTTTCCTCCGGCTTTTTTGATAATTAGAGCATTGTTTCCCACCTCAGGATGGGCGTCAAGGGGAAGATGGGCAGCGTAAAGTGAAATTTCATTTTTAAGGAGGTACTCAATTCTCCTTTTAGTGATTCCGGTGATGTAATCAATTCCTCCCCATATCAAACCATGATGTACGACGAGCATGTCAGCATCAATTCTCTTGGCAGCTCTGAAACTTTCCATACAGGCGTCAACAGCAAATGCAACCTTTTTAACCCTTCTTCTACCCTCGATTTGCAATCCATTGTTTGAAACGTCCTGATAATCTGCTATCTGCAGGTATTCATCCAGAAAACTGCANACCTNATGAAGTTTCATCTTTTCCCTCATCAATCCTTCCGATTCGATCTAACCGGTGTTTTTACGGATTAACTCTCTCCAACCTTTTGACCTCTTTTTCTGAGCAACAAATAGTTGACAGCATTTATCACTGCATCTATTGACGCCATTACTATATCCTGTGATGCTCCCCTTGATGTAAAGGAATTCCCCTCCTCATCTTCAACAGTAACATAGACCTCCGCCAGAGCATCACTGCCACCTGTTATGGCATCCATCCTGAACTCAGTGATTTTGATACTCTCTCCAACAAGGCTTGTCACGGCTTTTATGGAAGCATCNACCGGTCCAACACCTATCGCAGACATAACCTTCTTCTCACCCATCACCTCAGCGTTTAGAACAGCAGTTGGGGTTATCTTGTTCCCCGTCAGAACTGTTATCTCATCAACGTGTATAGCTTTCTCTTCCTTTTTGAGTTCTCCAAGCATAACTTCGGCTATTGTGAAAAGGTCTCTATCTGTAACCCTCTTACCTTTATCGCCAATTTCCTTGACCTTCTCAACGATCTTTGTCAGTGTCTCTTCATCAACGATGTAGCCCGCATCTTCCAGAAGTTTTTTGATCTGATGCCTTCCAGCGTGTTTTCCTATTACAATCCTCCTTTTGTGTCCGACCATCTCCGGTGTTATTATTCCGGGTTCAAACGTCGATGCCTCCTTCAACACTCCATGGGCGTGGATACCACTTTCATGGCTGAAAGCATTCTCACCCACAATTGGCGAATTCGGTGGAAGTTTTATACCAGTAAGTCTTTCAACGAGCTTTGATGTCTCGAAAAGATATTCTGTCCTTATATTTGTTTTCACACCATCAAGAGCGTGGAGGGACATGACAACCTCTGCAAGGCTGGCGTTACCAGCTCTCTCTCCTATACCATTAATGGTCACCTGCACCTCATCTGCTCCTGCCTGAACAGCAGCGTATGTATTTGCAACTGCCATTCCAAAGTCATTGTGGCAGTGGACGTCTATTGGAACTCTCAAACTCTTTCTGAGATCCGCAATAAGGTTTCTGAAGCTGAATGGATTTGCCACTCCAACGGTATCAGGAACGTTTATGATGTCAACTCCTGCCTTCTCAACTGCACTGTAAATTTTTTTCAGGTAATCGATTTCTGTTCTCGTGGCATCCATAGCTGAAAACATGCATTCTACGTCGTGGGATTTGATGTATTCAACACACTCAACAGCGATATTTACAATCTCTTCTCTGCTCTTTCCCATTGTGTGCTCAATTTGGATCTTGGATGTTGGTGCAAAAATGTGTACCATGTCAACGCCAGAATCAAGAGCCGAATCGATATCTGATTTGACAACTCTCGCCAATCCGCAGATTTTACTGCTTAAACCAAGAGAGGAAATCTCCTTTACGGCTTCGAATTCACCTTTAGATGCAGACGGAAATCCAGCCTCTATAACATCCACTCCAAGTTTATCAAGCTGTCTGGCTATCTGAATCTTGAATTTAAGGGGAAGTGAGACTCCAGGCATTTGCTCGCCATCACGCAGTGTGGTATCAAATACCCTGACCGTTCTCATCGAGTTTCAGATGCAGCGAGGTTGTAAATTGTTTTCGGTGCATGTTTTCAGAACAGCTCAAAAAA
>MTNC01000035.1 GCA_002010285.1 Archaeoglobus sp. JdFR-41
ATTTCGGATCCAGTGTACCCGATTCTATTCTGGCAATGAGTGGCTGGCTCACTCCAACAAGTTCTGCAAGTCTTTTCTGACTTATTCCAAGTTTTTTTCTCNTTCTTTTTATCTCCTCAATTTCNGGAAACATTCAGTATGTCTAAGATTGAGCTAATAAAAAATCTTTTATTAGATCAGGGAAGTTAACAGTGTTTAAACAACTTGAAAGGGATACAAGAAATAAAAATGCACAAATAATCCTCAGCTATCCTCAGCTATCATCTAACTCCAAGAAGATTTCTCGCGATAATGAGTTTCTCGATCTCTTTGGCACCCTCGTATATTTCCGTTATCTTTGCATCCCTGTAGAACTGATTCACAGGGTATTCGTCAATGTATCCATAACCGCCATGGAACTGAAGTGCCCAGTTGCACGTTTCAACTGCCACTTCCCCAGCATACCACTTGGCCATTGAAGAGAGCATTGTGTCTGGCTTGCCCCTTTCTACCTGAACCGCTGCAGCCCTGTATGTCAGAGTTCTTGCAGCCTCAATCTTCGTGGCAAGTTCGGCGAGTCTAAACTGTATGTACTGAAAAGTCGATAGCGTTACACCAAACGCTTTTCTCTGCTTCACGTAATCCGANACCAGTTTCAGAGCTCCTTTTGCTATTCCCACCGCCTGCGCTGCAACCCAAACTCTGCTTATATCAAAAAACTCCATCATGTAATAGAATCCCTTGCCTTCCTCTCCAACCAGGTTCTCATCAGGTACCCGAACGTTGTTAAGAGAGACCTCTGCTGTATCACTTGCTCTTATTCCCATTTTTCCTGTAATTTTGGTTGCTCTGTACCCATCCCGGTCCGTATCAACAATGAAGTAACTTATGCCTCCGTGTCTTTTATTCCAGTCCTCAGCCTCTCTCGTCCTCGCTGTAACCAAGATGAAGTCTGCAACACTGCCATTTGTTATAAACTGCTTTGTACCGCTTATTACCCATTCATTGCCATCTTTTACTGCCCTGGTTTTTATACTCGCAGAATCGCTGCCTGCATCCGGTTCCGTATTTGCCATACCCATTATCGCCTTACCCTCTGCAACTCTTCGAACGTATTTCTCCTTCTGCTCTTCACTTCCATGGAGTAAGAGTATCTCAACACCAAACGTGGGGGTAAGGCAGGCAAGGGCAAGACCGGATTCACCGAGGAAAACTCCTCCATAACAATCATCTGCTCAATAGGCCCGTATCCTCCACCACCATACTCTTCAGGAATAGCCACAGAGTGAAAACCGAGCTTCATGCATTTCTCAACGAGTTCCATTGGATACTTCTCATTTCTGTCACATTCAAGAGCAATTTCCTGTGTAAACTCTTTTTCAGCAAATTCTCTCGCAGCTCTCCTTATATCTTCCTGTTCCTCTGTAAATGAAAAACTGATAACCATTTCCCCACCTCCCACTTTTATTAACTCCATTCCGATTTAATACCAGCTTCCCGCAAGTTTTCTGCTTGTCCCATTTCTGGTTGCTACTTAAAATTTACGTTATCGGGCTTTTTATTCATTTTTAAAACGCTGATTCTATTTTTCAAGCAAATTCGTCAATCAACAACCTCAAAATGCACCACTGTAACAAACTCCTTTTCACTTATATCACCATAAATTCTTCTCAAAGCTCTGATAAGATCTTCTCTACTTTGAAAGCCATCCATTCTAGCATCATCGTCAGTTAGTTCTCCAACCCTCTTCACAACAACTTTCTTTACCTTAGCAAGTGCAAATCTTTCTCCATCAGCGGTTAATTCAACCAGTCTGCCTACCGGATAGCTCCTTATACCCTTTCTGACAGTTGTTTTCTTCTTTCTGTTTAATATAATATCAATATAATCAGNATCAAAATTAATTTTCTCCACGGTACCATCCCCATACTTTTTGAACAGCTTTCATCAGAATTCTGTACTTAACATNACCCTCTGCTACTCCAATCTCACGCCATGGTTTAAGTTGAAGACATTTTGCAACAAGTATATATTCNTCCTCATCGCTCAGATCAACTTTAGACGTTGTTGAGTAATAGTATCTAACAACCGGTCTCACAACATCGGACACGTACTCATAGAGACTCATACCGTGCAGGTATTTACTCATTCTCCTCCTCTCCACTTCTCCAAACTCAGGTTTTATTGTATGAATTTCTCTCACAAGTGAGTTGAGGAGGAGAATAGCCGTCTCCGTCTCAAGATCTCTCAGCTCATCACCAAGATACTCTATCAATCTCCTGGTAAATTCTGTGTTGAGTTCTTCAACCACCCCANCCACCGGAGGCTTCAGGGCTTTTATTACTATCACTGTGTGTTCTCCGCTGATTTCATTTCGCTGTGGAGTTATATGGATCGGAAGAAATCCGCTTCTTGTCCAGAATCTTAGGAGTTCAGGTGAGACGCCAAATCCGCTGCCAACCCAGTCCATNCCCTGCAACGAGGCCCACTCAACCGTTTTCAGTAAAGCAAAAGTTCCAATACCCATTTTCATTAAAGATGGATGTGTCGCAATTCTCACAATTCTAAGACCGATAGTTTCGGGAAAATCAAACTTCCAGTANTGTTTGAGAATCAAATCAGGTATTATCTGACCCTTAGGTTTGTACCCCTCACTTATCTTTCTGATTGTTTCCTCGTCCAGTCTCCCCTCAACTGCTATATGGAGGGAGCAAACGATTTTTCCATTAACCCTGGCAGCAAATGCGAGGTGGTTTGGCATGTCAAGAAGAATTGCAAGATCAGATGGGCGGTTGCGGTAATGAGCAAGAACATAGATCCCAAAAAACTGGCGAAGAAGTTCATCATTCTCAATTAGTCTATCCTTGTCCAGCATTAAAAACTCTATCCTTCCCTGTCTTATTGCCTCCACATCATCCTCGCTTATCTGTGCTGGCTGGGCATCCAGAAGAAGAACATCGTATAACCACCTCTCTATCGGGTCTCCCTTGCCATACCTCACGGGCTCTTCCATGTGTGCCTTTTCAACTTCAATGGTTTCATCCTCCTCAAGCCTTTTGAGAAATCTTATACTGAAACCTCTTCCAGCACCTTCATATCCGTGAATGGTGGAGGAGAAAATTATGTATCTAACTCCCTCGGTTATTCTCCACAGCACCGGTACATCGATTCCGGCTGCTTCGTCCACTATCACTATATCTGCAAAGTCCTTCTCGATCATCGCCCTCCGTGGCACGACATACTCAACCCTTGCGTATCTGTTGTTTACAACCGTAATCATTCCGTTGCTTTCCTTCACAAAGCCCTTACCCATTCCCTGTCTGATCATGCTTTTGAGCAGGAACCTGAAGTATGTCTGAACTGCCTGAGGGGAGGGAGCGACAACAAGAACTCTTACAGGTCTTTTCAGCAACCTGTTCATTTTTGAGATTAGATGAGGAGTTGCTATACCGAGAACCGCTGTTTTCCCCCTTCCTCTATCTGCTGTAATAACAATTGCCTTTCTCTCCCGTTCTCTCTCAAACAGTTTTTCGATAATTTGCAAAACCTTTACCTGGTCCTGAGTGGCACACAATTTGTAGAGCTTTCTTTTCATCTCTCTTTCTTCTGGAATGACTATCTCTTCTCTGGATACTTCAGAAGGAGTGGAGGTATACTTCTTTACGAGTTTTCTTCTTCTGACATTTGCATCAAAGATTATTATTCCCTCTGACTCCAGAGTTTTTTGGATGAACCTCCTGAAAAACCTCGGAACTATGTCGGATGGCAGGTAAGGCTCACTGACAAGTTCTTCATGCCACTTACTTATAAGATGGCTCCACTTCTCCAGTGGGGGAGAAAGAGCTATTATAATACCACCCTCTGCGATTGTCTCAACTATTATTCCGAGATCGTTTGGATGAAAACCATCAGAAAGATCAAGAATGAGAGAAGAATAAGTTTCACCCAGAACAGAGGGAGAGTCCCGATAGTGTAGAAATGTACCCTCAAAATACTTCTCAGACATCTCCAAAAATCTGCTTCTCCCCACAACCAATAATCTTTTTTTATCTTTATTTTTATCTTTTTTCTCCTTCTTATTTTCCTCGTTCTCTCTTACCTTTAGATAAGTTTTATAGACTTTTTTGACCATTTTAAGGACTCTATCATCCAGTTCATCTGAACATATAAAAACAGCAAATCTATGTCTGTTTTCCAGCGCAGTTTTTGTTGCACCTGCGACCTCTGCCAGCAGTTCTCTCAAGGTCATTAACTGGCTTTAGAATCAGTGGGTTAAAATCTTCTTCTCTTTTCAACAAAAACTTCGCCAAAAACATCTTTAAAAAATCTGTTGAGTATGTTGAAATATGAGTAAGAGGAA
>MTNC01000073.1 GCA_002010285.1 Archaeoglobus sp. JdFR-41
TCATGACTTTCAGACATGCTTCTTTTATCTCCTCAGCTCCAACACCTTTCCTGATCCTTCTCAGAATTTCATCGTCGCCACTTTCGATCCCAACATAGAGAAGTTTCATTCCTGCTTCTCTGATCTTTCTTAGCTCATCCTCGTCTTTGTTCAGGATATCCATTGGTGTGGCATAACAGCTTATTCTCTCCACATTAAAAACCGATTTCAAGCATTCTGCAATTTTAAGCAGATAATTAGTTTCGGCTGCAAGAGCATTTCCGTCTGCAAGGAAAACTCTTTTGACATCTGGATAAAGGCTTTTTGCCATCTGAATGTCTTTCTTCACTTCATCAATATCGCGAACTCTGAATTTCTTCATCTTGTACATTCCACAAAAAGTGCATTTGTTCCATGAGCAGCCAATTGTTACCTGNATTATGAGGCTAAAAGCCTCACTTGGTGGTCTGAATACAGGTTCTTCATATCGCATTGACTGAATTAGTTATATGTGAAATTTAAATCTTTTACACAGGTTCATCAATATAAAGTGTTACATAATGAAGTGTTACATAAATGGATGAATAAAAAAGAAAAATTACACTAATCNACTCTAATCTTTGATTTCAGATATTCTGCTGTCANATCTTTGAACTCCACTTTNTCGCACGGGAATTCAATTCCCATCCATTTCTCGTAAAACGTAACTATGTCAGGTAGGAATTCAAAGGTTGGTGGATATCCTGGAGGCGCGGATTCCACTGATAGCAGTTTTCCACATTTAGGACAGATGTATTCTCTCAACTCAAACCACTCCGGATCGCCACTCATGAATCTCGGGTAGAGTTCGTAGAGGTCCTCGTACGTCTTCCTGACAATTACTTTCGCATTCACCTTCCAGTTTACCCTGAAATCACCAAATTCATAACCACATGCAGCTTTGACAATTGGTTTGCCATCCTTGCACACTATGAACAGATGCTTGGAAATCGGCATCAGAATTTTCTCATCCCAGTCAACTTTTCTCTGGAAATATTCAAGTATTGCCTTAAAACTGAGCTCTGGATCTTTGTCACTTGTTATTACCCTGAAAATTTCTTGGACTGAAGCTTTCGCTTCAAGGAGTCTCGCCATTTCCTCAACCTTTCTTTCAAGCCTGTCATCTGTCATTTTCACTCACCTCCAATTGCGATTTTTCTGACGGATGGCTCAATATCTCCCTCAGAAAGCCAGAAAACTCTTCTCCTGTCCAGGATAACTTTCATACCCGGTGGAATGACCATCGTTGTTGCCGGAGCCTCGAGCACTGCCGCTCCTTCAATCTCATTTCCGGGTTGCAGCAGACCCATTTCATAGATTCTGGCGTTGTACCATTTTCCGTCCCAGTAAATTTCTCTCTCCCCCTTGAAAGCTTCCGGTACTGGCTCTCGATCTGCGACTGGATACTCCCTCAACTCAGGTTTAGTCACCTTTACGAATCCAGTCAGGATTGCTCTTGTGATCACATAACCAAACTCCCTGCTTCTGGCTGAAGAAGCATATACTCTTGCGAACAGATCGTCGAATTTCTCTGAAAGTTCGGCTATCAGAGTTTCCGTCGCCTGATGTGTTGGAGACTCAACTTCTACGTCGTCAAGCATTCCAGCATAAAGCATTCTAACCGCTGCTCTCCACGAAATCTCCTCTTCACTGATTCCTGCTTTCTCAAATTCCTCCTTAACATAACTCTCAAGTCTGGTCCAGACTTCACTGAGTCTGCCCACCGCATTCATGTACAGCATGTTCTTCATTCCTTCCAGAATCTCTCCCTCCTCCAATTCAAGTTCCATGCCCAGCATCTGTGCTATTCCCTTCATTATATCCACAGCAATTCCCACTGGAGTAACTCCTGGTGGGGGCGGGACATAGACCTCAACTGAGCTTTCCGCTCGGATTCCAAGATCCGAAAGAGTCGTTCCATAAGCGGAAAATGCTGGAGCAAGTTCAGGGACAAGGATTCCGGCGAATTTCATCCCCTTCGTGATTGATGCAACCATAAGTGGTCCACCACCTCCGTATGTTACCAGATAGAAATTCTCTGGGGAGAAACCAAGACCTCTGACTATTGATTCTACGTGAAGCTTCATGTGATCGGAGATCATCTGGTAAACTCCCCATGCAGCCTCATAAGGATCAATTCCAAGTTTTGATGCAATTTGCTCTTCAAACTCTGCAATTGCATGCTTTCTGTCAAGTTTGACATCTCCACCGAGGAAGTAATCAGGATTTATGTAGCCAAGTACCACCATTGCATCATTTACTGTTACGTTTTCAATTCCTCCATCTCTCCATGAAACTCCTATTCTGTAACCAGCACTGTCAGGTCCGATTCTGAGTCCTTTTGTAACTGGATCAATTCTAACGAATGAACCCGTGCCTGCACCTATCGATTCAACCCTGATTGATGGAACGGCAGTCTCGAATCTCTCAACAATAGTTGTGGGATCAATTACTGGCTGACCTGCGAGAATTGATGAAACATCAAGAGATGTGCCCCCGACATCAATTCCCACAACATATTCAAAGCCATAAACATCTGCTAAATGCTTTACTGCTGTTGCCCCACCTGCNGGACCAGAGCTTACTGTATGAACCAGCCTTTCATACTCGATTGGGACAAGAGTCCCGTAGTTCGTGAAGATGAACACCGAACCTCTGTATCCCTTTGATTTGAACTCACTTTCAAGCTTTCTGAACTGGTCTCTCGACTGCTCTGCAGCATATGCGTGAATAACAACCGCATTCAACCTCCCAAGCTCGCCAAGAACTGGAGCTATGCGATGGGACATGTATATGGGGATATTTACATTCATCTCGTTGGCAACTCTTTCCACTATTTCCTTCGCTCTGAGTTCATGTGATGGATTCGCCCAGGAATTCAGGAACATGATAATTATGCCCTTTGCTCCTCTTCTGATCAGAATTCTCGCAGCCTCCTCAACCTCGTGCTCATACAGTGGAATCATCTCAACTCCAGTGATGAGAATACGCTCTCTTGCTCCCATTATCATGTTCCTTGGTACAAGCGGTTCTGGATGAAAATGGGACATTGCATGAAGTCTTTCTGCATAGCTAAGGGTATTCCATGATTGTTTTGCTCTTCCTATCCTGAGCGTATCCTCAAAACCTGCTGTNGTTATGATTCCAAGCGGGTAGACTCCTTTCCTCTCAAGAATTCTGTTTAGCATTATTGTTCCACTGTAAACAACCATCTCAATACTCTTGGTTACCTCTTCTACATCCATGTCCCACTTTCTGGCTGCATCTCGAAGAGAATTCACGATTCCTCTTGCCTCAAACTCAGGTGTTGTCTGTGCTTTGCCCACCGTGAACTCACCCTTCTCATCCACAATGACTGTGTCAGTCATCGTCCCTCCAGTATCAATACCGAGAATTATCGGCCTTCTCATCCTCACCACCTCCTTTCAGCGAGAGTTTGATGCTTGATTGTGGAGAGATCGTAACCCTTTGATTCCAGGAATTTCCGGTAGTCCTCAATCAGCTTCCTGTGTTTCTCCAGAACGTGGTCAAGATATTCATCTTTATCATCCGCCTCCGGTAGCCAGTCATCTGGAAGCTGCCAGAACTCCAGGAATTCCTTCCACCAGTTTGGTGATACTTCCTTTTGTTCCTGATACATTTTCGCAACAGGTCTTATGAAACGAGAACCAAGAAGAATCTCCCTTTCTTCCCTGTAGAACTCTTCAAAGGATATTGCTCTTTCGAGCCTTCTCTTCTTCATCTCTTCTCTGAGTTTCTCCGATGCTTCTCTGTCAACGGTCCATACTCCCTTTTCCTCATCATAACTTGCAACCACTCCGTAAACTTTCTTCATCAGATCTCCGGTGTAAATTCCATCATTGAGATCCTTCTCACAAAGGTCAAGTGGTCGATCCAGTGGATCACCCCATCCTGGCCCTGGATTCTGTTTGAAGTAATAGAGATCGTACTCGTCCATCGGTCTTGGGTAGTGGAA
>MTNC01000017.1 GCA_002010285.1 Archaeoglobus sp. JdFR-41
TCACTGAACCTTCTCCCACTTGTAGAGTTCCACAACATCGGCGAGGGTTCTTCCTCTGTCCTCTATTTCTCCCCTTATTCTATCCTCACTCTTCTTAACTTCCAGAGCTCTTCTTGCTATTTCGTAGGCTCTCTGCTTCGGAATTACCATCACACCGTTGTCATCCGCCACGATCCAGTCTCCCGGATTTACTTCGACACCACCACATACTATCTTAACGTTTATCTCGCCAAATCCTTTCGGTTCGCCTGCGTTTGGCACTTCCTTCCTTGCAAAAACTGGGTAGCCAAGCTCCCTTATGTCATCAACATCTCTAACTGCTCCATCTATTATGACTCCTGCAATTTTTCTATTGATACAGCTTCTCGTCGCGAGTTCTCCCCACACAGCAGCTGTGTCTCCGGAACACTTGATTACGATTACATCTCCTTCCCCCGCAACGTTTATGGCCTCAACAGTCTTTGCCCAGTCTCCGTCCATTGTACTTACGGTTACAGCCTTCCCAACTATTTTCGCACCCCTGACAAGTGGATGGATGCCATCCATCGCTCTCGCTCTGTGCATCGCATCGCTTATGTTGGGCGTTGAAACTCTCAGCAGCAACTCTCTGATCTCCTGGTCCAACGTCCTTCTTCTTATCTCAATCTCTCTACCCTTTGCAGCCTCATCAATCGCTTTTCTTACCTTTTTAGCTGACTCAGTAACATTTCTGGACTTCACAATGTTGCTCCCAACAATTATTATCTCCGCTCCAGCCCTCACGCATGCAGCTGCTCTTTCAGCATCAAGACCCCCAGCAGCTGCTACAGGAAGTGATACGGATTCTGCAACCTCTTGAAGGATATCAAGTGGATCTCTACCAACCATCTGCTGGTCTATTCCTACATGCACGTTTATATAATCAACACCGAGATCTTCAAGCTCCTTAGCTCTCTTAACGGGTTCTACGGTATTTATTAAATCTGCCATCACCTCGCATCCATACTTTCTTGCTGCCCTGATAGCTTCCGCAACAGTTGCATCATCGGAGAGAGCAAGAATTATAACAATATCCGCTCCACTCTTTGCTGCCATTTCCACCTCGATTGCACCTGTATCAATCGTTTTCATGTCAGCAAGAATTTTGTGATCTCTGTATCTCTTTTTCAGCTCTCGAAGACTTTGCATTCCTTCACTCTTGATCAGAGGGGTTCCTGCCTCAAGCCAGTCGGCTCCCCCCTCAATCGCCTCGCCTGCGATTTCAAGAGCTCTTCTGAGCTCAAGGAGATCAAGCGCAACTTGAAGTACAGGTTTACCCATGAAATAAGTTAACCTGATGTGTTTAAATCTTTGCTTTTATCCAGCCAGCGTTTCTTTACTCACCTTCACCCAATCATTTACTCACAAGTTCTCAAATTAATATATCAATTTTCAGTCTTCTACTGGCTGATGCTTCTATCTCAAACACAAACAGTTAGGTTAAACTTTCCCAAAAATAACAGACCGAATGACTTCCAGCTGCACAACCAAGTTGGTTCAGCAAAATTCCGCAGTAATAACGGAGTCAACCAGTTAACTCCCCATTAAGCCTTTAAACTCTCCATGTTTTACAAAAGCTAATACTCAACTCCTCAACTCTTGCCTATTCAAAAAAGGCTGAGAAAAGTTTATGATTCGATTCAATTACAAAATTAAGCGATGAATCCATTTAAGATCTTTACGGGGATGGCACTGCTCATGATTGGTCTGGCACTGCTCAGNTTAAACTTCAATTTACAGGAGGTTAGTACGGGGTATGCAGGTGTGGTTTTGATCGGCCCATTTCCANTAGTTTTTGCATCATCAAGTGATCTTGCCATCTTCATGCTCGTCGTTGCTGGATTCATGGTTGTACTGACGTTACTACTTACAAAAATTTAAGAGTAGAAAAAAGAGATTAGAAAAATTGCGGTGATACCATGATATGGATTGTCGCTCTCATATTGATTTTCACTGGGATCTATTTCATAATTTCAGGTCTTAGAGAGAGTTTTATCAGAAATTACGAGGAATTTGAAGAGTTAAAGAGCAGGAAAGAAAAAGAAGAGAAAGATGTAAAGGTTGAGACAAAAGCGGGCGGAGTTGTGTTGATAGGACCTATACCAATCGTATTTGGCGAGAGTAGATTTGCTGTACTTGCTTTAATTCTTTCGATAATTCTGATGCTTCTCTCAATTTTTATGTTGTTTTCATTTCGTTGAAGTTTGCTGACTAGTTTACGGCAAAAATTGTTCTCACACTACCATCAACGAGATCTCAGTTTAGCTGCAATTAATTCCTTTTTTCAATAGTGATTAAATTTGCCTCCAGCAAGTTATGTAAAAATCTTTTATAAAAACAAATAATCAAAAGAACAGTCTTCGTGTGGATATTTTCAGAACGCTCACGACGAAATCACTTGAAATGTCTCAGGTTCTGATAGATCGTGTCATTGCCACTCACATAACCTCTTGACTTGCTGTTGTGCCCTCATTGTGCCCCTTCCGAAAAATAAAAAATAAAAATTTAAATCTATTTAGCAATCCACAAATCATTGGGGAAATCCTTCGTCAGTATCTCTGCCCCACGCTTGGTTACGAGTACAATATCTTCGGGCATCGCTCCTACAAGTTTCATTTCAAGATCGAAAGCTCCCACTTCAACNCAGAAGACCATGTTTTCTTTCACAACTGTTTCCTCATTCTCTGTTATCCAGGGAGGTTCATGGTTTGACAGACCCATGCCGTGCCCAATGAAGCTTATTATTGGTATCTGAAGTGGATCTTTCTCTCTCAACGTGTTCACTGCAGCATGGTATGCTTCCTTCACCTTTGCTCCAGGCTCAAGTGCATCAATTGCTGCCTGTAAACCCTCAACCGCAAGTTTGCTCAGTTCAATCTGCTTCTTCGGAGGGTCGCCAACATAAAAGGTTCTTTGAAAGTCCATCTGATAACCTTTATACGTTGGTCCGCAATCACTTATCCCCATGTCCCCTTCCCGTATTACCCTGTCAACAGGTCCTGTTATCCATCTAAAAACACCTCCTTCTTCGTTTGCATTACTTGACCAGCATAACCAAGTGGAAACATTTGGAGATTCAAGCAGATCCAGCTCAGCACATGCTTTCCAGAAGGCTCTGTGAACATCCAGTTCATTTACTCCTGGTTTGATCGTCTCAAATGCTGCTCTAACGNCTTTACACGCTCTTTTACACCCTTCCCTGATGATTTCTATCTCGTAAGGTGTTTTAACACTTCTCTGTTCCCAGATTACCGGATCAGCTGCAACGATTTTCGCATCCGGNAGTNTTTTGCTCAGCACGTCGTACTCTTCAAATGAGAGATACGTGTATATGTCTGGACCCTTCTCTATCCCCAGAACACCTCTATCCAGCTTTAGATCTTTAAGTGTCTCTGAAAGTAGCTTCCAGAACTCATTTGGTACTTCCCGTCCCGTCAGAATTCGGGCAAGTACTTGTCCACCCTGTGTCTCGCTCCAGAAACGTGCATCCTCAATGTGTGTTGTTAGAAGAATCTGCCAGTAAAATGCGCCATGAGCAACAACCACTGGATCATGCTCAGCAGAAACTACCATGCACGATCTCCAGACTCCATTATGCATCTGAGCCACATCCGTCCANCCTCCATAATACCTCCAATTAGTTGGTGAGAACAGAATCATTGCATCCAAGTTGTGCTTTGCAAGTAACTCCTGCGCTGTCTTTATGCGTTTTCTGTATTCTGGGTATGGCATACTCTCCCATTTTTTGCGCCTAACCTCCTCATTCATAGTATCCCATCCATCATCATTAAGAATATTAATTAATTTTACTGAAGATTTTT
>MTNC01000024.1 GCA_002010285.1 Archaeoglobus sp. JdFR-41
ATTTCTCTCAAAATACCATGAAAAACAACCGTGGCTTGAAATGCTGGATGAGAAGGCTGTAAGGGTTAAAAACTGGGAGGAAGTCGTGGAAATTGTAGGTANGAGGGAAAAGAAAGTTGCAGTGTTCCCAGATGCAACAATACAGAAGCCGTTTTAGAATTTCAGTCTNTCATCATCTCTCTTGAAATCTCCTTTGAGAGTTTCTTTACAACTACGTCCAGATTTTTAAGAATTCTGTGGACGTATCTTAATGGATTGTACTCTTGTGAATAATCCTCTCCTTTGTACTCACAGTCACAGCAGCATCTGCGGCAGAACTCACCTCTTATTTTGAGACCTTTATTCCGAAGCTCATTTCTTTCCCTCATATGATTTAACAACTCCTCCACCACTGCCTCCGCTACACTGATATCCAGGGAAATAACATTCCCGGTCTTCACCTCCACAACCAGCACTTTCTTACCGCTGAGAATAGCATAAACTGAAGGTTGAACGATTTTTACGCTGCCAGTTTTGAACTCAAGAAGTAATTCTGATTTTCCATTCGAGATTTCGCAGTCGATTTTAATACTTCCAACNATGGGCTCGCATCTGAATTCCAGTTCTGGAAATTTATTCTTCAGCCGTGATATGATTCTGGTTGAAATCATGTTGTGGAGCATTCTGTATGCGGAGGTGATTTCCTCATTTCTGGGTTCAAATAATGGACACGGAATAGTGACAATTTCATCAAGCTGGGATGGTTTGTAATTTTCGAGGATGGTCAAAACATCAGACACAATATCTGACTGCTCCCCAACATTCATGAACAGCTCTCAGAGTTCGTAATTTAAGTAGGTTCTCTGGAAGTCGATATTAATACTCACATACATATAAATGTAAATTCTTTACCTCTACTGGAAACTGCTTTATATTGTAGAAAAGACAAGTTACGATGGCAATATACGCCTTTTCAGAAATGGAGGAGGGAAGGGTCAAGAGGATATACGCAAGTGCAAGATACCCATCAGTCCAGAAGGGAAACGTATTCTACGATTCCGAAATCACCCCCAATCTTAGANATGCAGACAGAATGCCACTCGAGATGGAATGCATGTATTCTGTTATTGCGTTTCGCCCTTCACACATATACCTTTCCCGAGACGTTCTTGGTGGAAAACCTCTATATTACGGTACCGATATGAGTTTTTCCTCTTTCAGGAGTTACATTGAGGGTGAAATATCTGATGTTCTTCCTGGGGAGGTTCTGAAAATAGGATACGATGGGGAGATCGTTGAGAGAAGATTCTACTCATTTGACGATGTTTTCAAGCGGGAGAAAGCAGAAGTTGAGGAGCTTGTTGAAAGAATTGAGAAAGCATTACTAAGATTTGATACAGGTTATTCCTGCATAGCTTTTTCTGGTGGTGTGGATTCATCNCTCCTTGCCTCAATTTACGATGTGCCCCTTGTCTCCGTAACAGCAAGTGAAAAAGATAGAGAGTGGATAGAGCTTGCAGCCAAGGTACTTGGAAGAGATGTGAATGTCTTCTCAGTGAGTGAGGGGGAGATAAAAGATGCCCTTGCAGAGGTGAGAAAAACAATTGAAACTGATAATTTTCTTCAGCTTTCAATAGCTGTTCCGATTTATCTGACTATGAAATATGCAAAAGAGGAGGGTTACACTTCCATAATCTTTGGCCAGGGTGCAGATGAGCTTTTTGGAGGGTATGGGAGATATGAGAAAATGGACCACCTTAAACTGCAGGACGAGCTTATAAAAGACATTAGAGAGATTGGAGAGAAAAATCTAATAAGAGATGTTAAGCTTGCATACAGAAATGAAATAAAGCTATTAACCCCATATCTACAGTGGGATATTATACAGGCTGCGATCAATATACCAGCTGAACTCAAGGTTAAAAAAGTTGATGGGAAGGTTGTGAGAAAATACATTCTCAGAAAAATTGCTGAGAAATATATTCCAAGAGAAGTAGCCTGGAGAGACAAAAAAGCCATACAGTATTCAACCGGTATGGCAAAGATTCTGAAAAAGATCGTGAAATCGGGTGATTAAATGGATTGTATGGACAGATATCTGTTTACAGACTGGGAGGGTCCCTGGATACTCACCGACTTTGCGTTTGAGCTTTCAGTAGCAATCTTAAACAATGACAGATTTTTCAGAAATCTCAGCCAGTATGATGATTACTTGGCCTACGAGGTCCGAAAAGAAGGATATGAAGCAGGATACACAGTAAAATTACTTGTCCCCTTTCTCAAAGCTGCAGGTGTTACCAATGAGGGAGTCAGGAAGATTGCAGAAAAAGTGGCAAAATTCGTACCGGATGCTGAAACTGCGATGAAATACCTTCAGAAAACGTGGGTGCCAGTGATAATATCGACAAGCTACATTCAGTACCTGGAGGTCACCNCCAAGATGATAAGAGCTAACGGGAAGCTCCACGGCACTTTTGTTAACTTTGACATCATCAAAATGGATAGAAAAATAGCAGATTCTCTTCTTCAAGAAGTTGACCTGATAGGTTCCCTAAGAGGAGATAAACTTNACTCTCATCTTGACAAACTTTTCAGCATAGAAGAAGTGGCAAAAATCATCAGAGATGTCAAGGCTGTTGGAGCTGGTGAAAAGGCAGAAATTTTACGGAAATACTGCGAAGAAGCTAACATAGAAGTCCCAATAGCAATCGGAGACAGTATTTCAGACTACAAAATGTTTGAAGAGGTTAAAGAGCTCGGCGGATATGCTGTTGCGTTCAACGGTAACAAGTATGCATTAGAACACGCCGACGTAGCCATAGTTAGTAATTCAGCAATTTCTGAAGTTGCTGTTGCCAGAATTTTGACTGAGAAAGGGATACACGCTTTAAAATCGGAAGATCTAATTGTTTCTNTACTCCCCAATGATCTCAGAAGTAGTTTTCTTCAATCAAATACAAAAATATTTATCATTGAAGACATGGATATTGAAGAGGTGCTTCAGCATTCAAGCAGAATGAGAGTCAGGTTGCGGGGNGATGCCGGTTTACTTGGATAAAGATAAGAGGAGTGGAGAGGGGGAGGTGATGTTATGGAATTCTCATTCACCGAAGAACAGAGATTAATTGCATCATCGGCNAGAGATGTTGCAAAGAACTTCCCAAACGAATACTGGAGAGAGAAAGAGGAGAAAGGTGAGTATCCATTTGAATTTCTGAAAGCCTGTGCTGACGCAGGCTTCTTTGAGCTTCTTGTACCTGAAGAATATGGAGGAGCTGGATATGGTTTACTTGAAATGGTTATCCTGATGGAAGAGCTCTCCTCTCTCGTTGGTGTTGGGGGTGCATGGCTTGTCGGTCTTGCAAGCATATTCAGCACCCTGCTAATCGCAAGATACGGCTCAAAAGAGCAGAAGGAGAAATACCTCCCGAAGGTAGCAAAAGCAGAGAAGTCTTTTGCCCTGGCACTTACAGAACCGGAGGCAGGAACAAATACCCTTCGAACCAGAACCTTCGCAAGGAAAGAAGGAGACGAGTATGTAATTAACGGGAACAAGATATTCATAAGCGGTATCGATCAGGCTAACGGAATGATCCTTGTAACCAGAACGACCCCGTATGAAGAAGCTCCACGAAAAACACTTGGACTTACACTCTTTCTGGTTGATCTGCCGAATGATGCGGTTAAATGGAATCCAATTCCAAAACACGGATGTAACTACTTCAAAACCTGCGAGGTTGGAATTAACGAGCTCAGAGTTGGAGAAGATGCTATTCTCGGCCAGAAAGATCTTGGCTGGTATCTCCTCCTTGATCTGCTGAATCCAGAGAGGATAGGCGTAAC
>MTNC01000042.1 GCA_002010285.1 Archaeoglobus sp. JdFR-41
GCTCCACTTGCATGATCTGGGTGAGTATGGGATAGGATCAAACAATTTGCTCTTTTCACAAGCTCCTGTATTATTTCAATACCTGCTCCAGCATCTATCAGAAAGTTATCGACAAGAAGCACATTGCAATACGGAAATTTTCCACTGTTCTTCCCGATGATGACATGAACGTTCTCATCAATTTTAACCACATCCATGTTTTCCTTACTCGAGACCACCTATTAAAAATATACCTAAATTAAAAANAATAATTGGTTTGGCTCTACGTGCTGTGGAATCTCTTCACCGCATCGCCAGCTATCCTGCATGCTCAATTTTCGCAATTATCTCCTCTGGTTTGGTTACGTCCCCTTCAGCAAGCTCAATATTTGCTTTAAATCTTTTGAAACAGCTAAAATTAGCTAAGTAACTGGCATACACACCATTCGGGATTAAACCTCCATTTTCGGGAGCGTTTTTTGAGAATTCGACCCTTAGTTTAACACTCCTGCCCTCTCTCTCCACTTCCACTACATCACCCCTGTTAATCCCACTTTTCCTCGCAAATTCCGGGCTGAGGAGAATTACGGGTTCAACGGAGGACTTTGTTTCATCGGATAGAAGGGTGTAGCGAGCAACAACAATTTCAGCTTCTATCTTGAGAAATTTTGAAAACCGCATCATCATAATCCCTCCACCATTTTTCTGAGAATATAAATGTCGTTAATTTCTCTCTCCTCAAATTTACCAAGCTCAATTCTGACNCCGTCACTCCTGACCATCGTTCCATCCATCTCAACTCCTGAAATGGCAGACGGAATTACAACATCTGCCATTTTTGCTGTATAGTTCATCCTTGGATCCACGACAACAGTTTTCATTCTTCTGAGTTTTGAAACAATTTCATAGGGAAGCGAGGAAACCGGATCTGTTCCTATGATGAGGGCTGCATCAACTGTCTCGCTGATAACCAGCTCGGGAAATGCAAAACTACTGTCAGATTTCCCTTCTCTAAAGCTATATTTGTTGATGTGTCCTGTTTTTTCAAATAATGTTTCATTAAATCCGCGCATATTACCATGAAAACCAGCTGGAATAAAATATACTGGTGCTACGTTTTCATTCAATCTGTTAATCAGTTCGGTGAAGATTTGTTTATCCCTCAAACCATATTTTAACCCGAGACCACCAAATATTACGTTAAAATCTGCTTTTTTCATCTCCCTGAGTACGATGCTNACTTCATCGGCATATTTTGTCGCTTTTCCTTCCATTACTTTGAAGAAAGCGTTTACCAATTCTGCATCATCATCCACTTTAATGAACAGTGCGTTCTTTTTCGCAAGTTCAGCAGTTTCACTTTTTCTGACATCAATAACCACGAGAAACCGATCCTCTTCATATCCCCTTGGTCTCTCAGCACCTCTNGGGTAATAACTGTAGCGGGACATATGTCTTGGGAGGCTGTGAAAGGGATCTGTACCCCAGTAAACAACTACATAAGCGCGATCTCTCACCTCATCAAGCGTAGCACTTGGAACCTCATTTCTCAATATTGACTCAACATATTCACCGAGACAGAATGAAGAGTTGTCATCTACGTATGCTCCAAGTTTTTCTGCGAGACTTATCGCAATTTGCTGAGCCTCAACCACNGTTGTATCAAGCCCATATATAACAGGGTTTTTTGCATCTTTCAGAATTTCCACAGCTGCAGCTATTGCCTCATCCACATCTACGGTCTTTCCACCTACCCTTGCTTCAGCACGGTTTTCTCTGAATCTTGAAAAGATCTCTTGACCTTTTCTGCAGGCATTCCTCACCTTCCCATCAACAATTTCGATGTCGTCACATAGACATGAACATCCCGGACAGACAATAGTATTCGTCATATTCACCCCTCCAGAAATCTTATCGCATCTGTAGGGCAGTTCTCTCTGCAAACTACACATAGAATCCTGTTTTTGCCATAACGCCTGCAGGCGTGCATATTTATAACCTTTACAACACCGTCTTCAACCCGCAATATAGGGTCTTCAATTGTTGGTCCTCTACCAACTGCCATACCACGTGGATCTTTCTCCACGTGAACAGGACACACAACAACGCAGTTTCCACAACCCACACACAGGTCATCATCAACAATCAGACCGGTTTCAGTGGCTTCTTCAAGTGGTTTCAACATTTCCACGAGTTTTTCTTTCTGCCTTTCATATTTTTCCTCCTCAAATAGAGGTTTGCAATCCTCGAGCTTTCTGTCACGACTCAACAACTTAAATGCGAAGCTCATACAAGTTGCCTCACCACATTTCTTGCAGTTNGTCTTTGGAAGTAATTTGTAAATTTCCATCGGAGTAAGAGCCATGAACTAAGCACAACCTAACCAGATTAATGTCTTTTGCTGTTTTTCTCTCGCAAAGGAAAAACGCCAATTTGAAACATTTGAGGTCTATCCACCCAGTACAAAATTTAGCAACAGAAATCCCAGATAAATGAACTTCAGATAAAACGAAAACTTTGAAAAAACCAGGTAAATCTGTTTTGAAATATGCTGAAGAGGGGGCTTTCTGCCAGCATTCCGATAATGATAGGTTATCTTCCTGTTTCCATAACTTTCGGTATTACGGCGTTAACGCTTGGTTTTAACAAACTCGAAACAATACTTGCTTCAGCCTTAATTTTTGCAGGCGCAAGCCAATTTGCACTGATATCTCTTCTTCCAATTTCTTTTACTGAGGCNGTTGTTATACCGGTATTCTTGAATCTAAGACACATCGTTTACAGCTACATAACATCCAGAAGAATAAAACCCAGAAAACCTTTCCTGCTATCNTTTGGACTGACAGATGAAGTTTTTGCAAGATCGCTGAACTCTCCCAAGAATGAAAAATTTATATTGGGACTTGAACTCGGGTCGTATCTGGCCTGGGTGGGTGGAACGGTTATGGGCGTATTTTTTGGAGCGGTACTGCTTTCAACTGAAGTTCTCACACCTTCTCTCGTTTTCTCTCTCACTGCACTGTTTTTTGTTTTATTGATTCCAAATCTCAAAGAGAAACGTCTGCTATCAGCAATTATCGGGGGTACTATAGCTCTAACCCTTCACCTGACGGGTTACACCTCAGCTGGAATCCTTATTGCAGGAATAGCAACACCACTCATCCTGAAAGGTGCAAAGAAGGTGAGAAGATGATA
Organism: Archaeoglobus sp. JdFR-41; assembly: GCA_002010285.1. Taxonomy (GTDB): domain Archaea; phylum Halobacteriota; class Archaeoglobi; order Archaeoglobales; family Archaeoglobaceae; genus JdFR-41. The sequence goes on from MTNC01000042.1 coordinate 3,175, forward strand.
GCAGAGGGGAGCTTTAGGTTACTTGCAATACTCCTTGTCGCTGTGGGCACATACTTAACCAGATACGTTCCGATGAAACTTGAAATTAAGATTGAAAATCTTGACGAATGGCTGCAGCACTCATCCATAGCGCTGATTTCTGCCCTGTTGGTCACAAATCTGATATCCACTCCTCTCAACGTCAGGGATCTCGGAACGAATATCTTTAGTCTCCTATTCGTTTTTGCAACTTACAGAAAATGGGAGAACCTGGGAATATCCATTTTAACCGGTGTTGCTGCTCACCTGATACTGTCCATGATATTAAGATTTTCTTAAAAAATTTAATCTAGGTAATATTTAATACATTTCCACGAATGGCTCCTCAATGTCCACCATTGCGTTCACAATCAGTTCTACAAGACCCCCATAGTATATTCCACACTTTTCGGTAACGTTATAATGAGAAAGTATATCTCTGATTGCTCCCTTACAGTTGGAACATGGAGCACAGACATACTTCTGCACATCAGGTTTAATGGTATCCTGAAAAGCATCAAGAATCTGCTTGAGTTTCATTCTGCTCGCTACTTTGTTTCTCCACTCCGGGAAGTTCATTGAGTTCATGATTGCAAACCCACTTCCACCGCCACAGCAGTAGT
>MTNC01000074.1 GCA_002010285.1 Archaeoglobus sp. JdFR-41
GAGAAATCAGTGGCTGGATGACGGTAATTGGGATAATAATAAGTATTGCAGGTGTCACTATAGGACTCATGGGCAACTCAATTTTCGATTATTCTTCAACTNTTTACGATTTACTGAAAGGGTGCCCTGAGGGAGAANTGTGGGTCAAGGACAGCAAATTCCATTCTGAACCCTATGGGTACTGGTTTNTAACAACACTGAACACAGGAGATGGGATAGCGATGTTTGGAATTGCCGTTGCAATCTATGGTGGAATTATAGGCATTATTTGTCTTTTAATTTCTATGCTCAGGAGTAAGGAGGTGTTATTTTACAAAAAGGGTACTTACTTTCTGCTCGCCTTAACAATACTCGCAATTATGATGTTCTGTGCATGGGAAGCTGAATTTGCCATGAACATATAAATGTCGTTTTTACAACTTATAATTATTTGTTTTACGAATTTAAGAATGNAAATTGTCAAGGCAAAAACTTTAAAATCCAGCAGATTAGTGTTATGAAGTGTCCCAGACAAACGCCCTAAAGCTCGTGGAACTCCTGCTAACAGCGGAAATCTACAACAGATATGAGGAGCTTAGTGAGGATGATATACCTAAAGAAATAAGAAAACTGTTTTACAGCAATGGACTTAAAAGACCGCTTGTCGTTAAGCAAGATGCTGTCACGAGATACGCTGGAAAAGTAGATGCAAAAGATGCGAAAACTCTGCCATTCGTAGATTTCAACGCGTTCACAAAGCAGTACATGATAACTTCTCTTGAACTGGCAATCAAATGGTTTTCATCCAGGGGAATAGAGTTCATAAGAAGAAACCCTGTTCTGGCCTACTACTACCAGAACTTTGACTCACTCGATGTATCGTATGAGGAGGCGAAAAAAGCTAATCTTCCAAAACATGGTGATAAGGAGTGGCTCAAGAGTGTAATAGCTGAACTCGAGAAAAAAGATGAAACAAAAGAGATGCTTGATCTGGTAAGAGTCTTCTCTCCCGAAGAAATTCCAGTCAGCTTTAATGATGTCGCTCTGAGTGAGGACCAGATGGAAGAGGTTAGAAAAATAGAGGTTGCAATTGAAGAGAGAGAATATCTGCGGAAGATTGGATTAACTGACATAGGAAAACTCCTCTTTATTGGACCACCTGGCACAGGAAAGACGACCACAGCGAGAGCTCTCAGCAAGAATCTCTACCTCCCTCTTTTAGAGGTCAAGCTATCTATGATAACAAGCCAATATCTTGGTGAAACATCAAAAAACATTGAGAAGGTCTTTGAGATTGCAAGAAAGCTTAATCCGTGCATACTTTTCATCGATGAATTCGATTATGTGGCCAAAATGAGGACNAGTGATGAACACGCTGCAATTAAGAGAGCTGTTAATACACTTCTGAAATCAATAGATGAGATAAACCTCGTTAATGATGGTGTTATCCTGATTGCAGCAACCAATCATCCAAGCCTTCTCGACCCAGCCGTCTGGAGAAGATTTGACAAGATAATTGAATTTCCCGAACCATCGGAAAAGATTAGAGAGAGAATATTCCAGATTTTTCTCTCAAAAATTGACGGAGAGTTCGATGTCCNCGAACTTGTGAGGGAGACTGATGGCTTTACGGGTGCCGAAATAAAACTTGTCGTTCGAGAAGCAGTACTCAAAGCTCTACTGGACGGGAGAAANAGGATAAACCAACAGGATCTTCTCGATGCAATTAAAGATGTTAAGGAAAGGTTAAAGCTTAAAGTATCCTACTGAATCAAAAACTGAACATGAAGATCTCCCTGCTCGGTACAGGTGATTCCCCTGGTACACCCATTCTCAACTGTCACTGCCCAACATGCGAGGACGCACGAAGAAAACACTGGGAAAGGAAGAGATTTTCTGTAATGGTGCAGAATTCAGATAAAACTATCCTTATCGACACTTCACCCGATCTACGCCGACAGCTCCTTGATAATGGAGTTGAAAAAGTTGATGCTGTTATATGGACTCACTGCCATTTTGATCATTTTGGAGGTTTTGGGGAATTTTACAGAGTGCAGAATAATGTGAAAGTGTTTTCAACACCCGGAATACACGATAACATTTCCAGATACATGGGCTTCCTGAAATACAGACCCAAAGAAGTTGAATTATTTGAACCATTCGAAATTGGTGGTGTGAAATTCACACTTTTCCCTGTTAACCATCCTCCCGTCGAAGCGGTGGGTGTGAAGATAGAATGGAAGAATTACAAAATCGTTGTGAGTGGAGACACAAACAAAAACATTCCTGAAAAGAGTATATCGGAAATGGCAAAACCACATCTTTTCATTGTAGAAGCTCTGGCTCCAAGTGGTAGATTCAGAAAACATATGAATGCAAAGGAGGCAATGGAGTTAAGCAAAAGGATTGAAGCAAAAAAGGCGGTTCTCACACACCTTGGTCACTTCTTCCCACCCCACCGGGTGGCTATTAAACAGTACCCCGTTGGCGAGGATTACCAGCAATTTTCATTCGGGGAGGTGAGTCTTAATGAGTTCATTGGGGATTGACATTGGAGGGGCAAATCTAAAGATAGCTGCCGAAGATGATTCTGAGATAATCTACTTCCCGATGTGGAAAAAAGCTAAAGAATTGCAGAAGGTTTTAACCCAGATATCAGAAAGATACAGCGCAGAAAGAGTGGGAGTGGTAACCACAGCTGAACTCTCTGATGTTTTTTCCAGCAAGCATGAAGGGATAAATTTTATTGTTAAAGCCTGTAAAAAAGCATTCAAAGAAGTTTACTTTATGACGACTACTGGAAAAGTTGTATCAGAAATAGATGATCCTCTAAAACTAGCTGCAAGCAACTGGGTGGCATCCGTAAGTTTTCTGATGAGCGAAGGATACCGGAACTTTTTGTTTGTTGACATGGGTTCCACTACTGTCGATGTCATCCCCGTTACCAGCACAATCGAGGCAGGAAAAAGTGACTTTGAGAGATTAAAGAGGAAAGAGTTGCTTTACTTCGGACTCCTAAGGACACCAGTCTTCTATCTCATAAGAGAATTCAACAGTACACCACTCTGTCCAGAATATTTTGCAATCACAGCTGATGCATTTCTGGTTACGGGAGATATAAGTGAGCTGGATTACACATGTGAAACACCCGATGGGAAAGGTAGAAGCAGGAAAGAGTGCATGAGGAGACTTGCCAGAACACTGTGCTGCGATACTGAAGAACTCGGAGAGAGCAGCATTGAAAATCTTGCAGAACTTGTGAAAAAGGAAATCGTAAAAAGACTAAAAGAAACAATTTACGAGAAAATAACAAGAATGAACTTAGAATCAGTACTTGCATGTGGAATTGGTGAAAAATTAATTGAAACGGCGTGTTCAGACATTGAAGTTTCCTGTGTGAAACTTTCAGCAAAATACGGTGAATTTTCAAAATTATTCCCTGCCTACTCCATGTTCAGACTTGTTGAACATATTTAAAAGCTAAAAGGTGTTCAGGACTGTATTAGAAGAAGTCTGTACCTGACTTCGCATGAATGTTCAACGTAAGCTGCCTTNTTAAAAGCNTCTCTTAAATNCTCGCCAGCTGAGTAGATCCCGTGACCCCTGACTATTGCTACGCCTTTATCTCTAACTGCATCGCTGATTTTATTGGCAAGTTCTACAGTACCGAATTCTC
>MTNC01000102.1 GCA_002010285.1 Archaeoglobus sp. JdFR-41
AGCGATACTCTTTTTCTCCCATTCTAATTTTTCTAACTGCACTTACCATAGGAACCATCAGCGGTGCGTATGGAGTAGGTGGAGGATCGCTCATGTCTCCCNTTCTTGTTACATTCTTCCATTTACCTGTCCACACAATTGCTGGTGCANCGCTTCTCGGAACTTTCACCTCGTCAGTTATTGGGGTTGTCAGCTACACGTCCCTGGGATATCCACCCGACATCAGACTTGGAGTTCTGCTTGGGGCAGGAGGCTTGGCAGGTATTTACGCAGGAGCCAGATTCCAGAAATTCATGCCAGAAACCAGAATACGCACAGTACTGAGTATTCTTGTTCTGGCTTTAGCTGTGAAGTATATACTTCAATACTGGATTTAGGTTCACTTAACTCTCTCTGTCAAACCCCAAAACTTTTCTACACCCTCCCTCAGAACATCCCTGCAATGAAATTCAAACTATTCAAAAGAGAGAGAACAGATCACATCTCCCTGGAAGAAGTTGAAATGACTCTTACCAGAGAAATGGAGAAAATTGAGGAAGACTTGGATGTGTTCATTCATGAAAAAGCTTCCGAAATCAAAAAAATTCTGAACAATCTTTTATCACTTCTCGAAAGATTTGACTGCTCAAATATCCATCCAAGGCTCAGAAATCCCTCTAAAAATTTTGTCCTTGCAATGATAAATCTCTGGAAAGACGCCAGAACTTTCGACGATAGCGAGTTGATCAGCGAAGCCGGTAAAAGACTTCAAAAAGTTACACTGATGAAATCTAAGCATTATCGAATGATCTTTGCTATCCAATTACCTGAAATTAAGGAGATTGACGAATGTTTTAAGGAAATGGCAGCGGTTATTGAGAATGTAAACAGAAGGTACAGGGAGACAAAAATTCTTGAGATTAAAAGCTCCCTTGAAAAGGTCAACGAATTAAAAAAGTTCCAGAGAGAACTGACCAACCTTCAGGAATACTACAGTTCTCTGATAGATGAGGAGAGACGTATGGGACAAGATTCAATACAAGAAAAAGCTGAAAATGAACGTCTAAAGAAACTGGAGGAGGAAATTAAAACCCTCACNCAGAAAATAGAGGCAAAAGAGAGGGACATTAACAGAAAACTTGCATATGCAAGAAAACCCATAAAAATGTACGCACACATGATAGGTGTCAGAGTGAAGGACGATCTCCTCGAAGAACCAGAATTAGAGTTGCTCGCATCAAAAGCTGCCACTGAAATCTCCAGAGGAAGAATAAAACTCAAAGAAAAGAAAATTGATGCGATAATAGACTCCCTGAACGGGATAGCTGATGGAAGCTTAAGATTAGAAGTCAGAGAGGTAAGAGAAATGAAAAAAAGACTTCTAAATCTAAAAAATCAAATCAGAAAAGTACAGGCAGAATTAAGATCAGAAAAAACCCAGGTGCAGAAAATAATGAATCTAAAGAAAAAAATTGAAGCAACTCAGGAGAGAATCAGACTTTTCGAGTCCAAAATTTTGGCTATCAAAATCAATCTTGAAAAGGAGNTGGGTGCATTGTGGAAAAAAGACATTAAAATTGAGCTTTAATCAGACAAAAACCTTAAGTCATATTAGACCAACATTAACATGCTCCGCCCCTCACGCCCGGGTGAGAAGCATGATCCCGGGTCGGTTGGCGGAGCTACACCTTTTATNGAGCTGGCAGGAAAAAGGTAATAAATCACCCCACTCTGAGAAAAAAGATGTGAAGATATACGTGATATACAACTACGGTCAGTACAATCATCTGATTCACCGCACCNTGNGAGACCTTGAAGTTGAATCCAAACTGGTAGAGAACACAACCCCGGTTGAAGATCTCAAAGATNCTGATGGTATTGTAATTGGAGGAGGCCCTTCTCTTGAAAGAACAGGAAACTGCAAACAGTATCTGCAGGAACTTGAAATACCTATTCTGGGAATATGTCTTGGGCATCAGCTTATAGCAGAGGTTTTCGGAGGAGAAGTTGGCAAGGGTAGCATTGGTGGCTACTCAGAGGTCAAAATAACCCGCGTGGAGGATGACGATATTTTCGAAGGGATACCAGGAGAATTCACAGCATGGGCAAGCCACATGGATGAAGTTAAGAGGATGCCTGAAAATTTCAAACTTCTTGCNAAATCCGATATCTGTGAGATAGAGGCAATGAGGCATGAGAGAAAACCAATTTACGGTGTCCAGTGGCACCCTGAAGTGTACCACACCCAGTATGGCGTAGACTTTTACCGAAACTTTATCAAAATATGCAAGAAATAGCCCCCGATTTATTTTTATTCTCTATCATCATTCCTAAGGTGTGAAATACCTTGCATGGGATGAGAGCCTCTTCAAAAATCGTGAAGTTTTCGATGTCAGTTACCTCCCAGATACCCTTCTCCACAGAGAGGCGCAACTGAATCAGCTTGCATCGAACATGAGACTTGCCTTTTACGGTGCAACTCCTGTAAACACCCTATGTATAGGCCCTCCGTCCACAGGAAAAACCTCCGCNGTCAAGATAATTCTCAGTGAATTGAAAGATAAATNCCTGGTCTCTTACATAAATTGCAGAGATGCAGATTCCAGATTCAGAATTTTCTCACAGATATTCACAGACGTGTGTGGTGGTGCTGTTAGAAAAGGAATTTCCTTCGAAACTCTTTATCTGAAGCTCATGGAAAGGATTGAAGGGGAAATACTGATAATATGCTTTGATGACCTCAACTACTTACTCGATGTTCAGACTCTCAATTACACTTTTCACGCACTGCTAAAAGCTCATGAGAAGTTCAACGTCAAGATTGCAATAATAGGTATTTCTCCAGANCTTGACATCTACAAGAAACTTGACCCGTTTGTCGGTTCAATCTTTCATGCAGATGAAGTTCACTTCCCCCTCTACAAAGAGAAGGAGATGCGAGATATCCTCCTCCAGAGAGTTAGGCTTGGATTTTATGAGGGTGCAATTACACAAGATGCATTTGAGTTGGCTGTAAAACTCGCACATGAGAACGCTAATTTGAGACTCGGGATATTTCTACTGAAAATGGCAGGAATTGAGGCAGAAAGGAGAGCAAGCAGAAAAATAGAAGTTCAGGATATAGAGGAAGCTTACACCAAGGGAAGACACCTTTTTCTTGAAAAGAGTCTCTCAGCTCTCAGTCCAGACGAAATACTGGTACTCCGGACAATTTACGAGACTGACACCAAAACAGCAGGTGAACTGTTCGAAATTCTAAGAAAAGACATCTACTACGAGAAACTCAACAAAATTATCCGGAAACTTGAAAATGTGAGATTGATTGACACTACACTGGAATACTCAAAGGGGAAAAGACTGAGAATAATGCGACGATATGATACTGAGTTTCTGCTTGACGCTCTGGAAAGAATCAGCAGCTAAATGTTAAGTCAAGTCTTCAAAAATTTAACTAAAAAAACTTTATAAATATCTTTGCCAATAATATGTCGGGGGTTATCATGGCAGAGGGTATTCTGGGTGTTGAGGGAGAAAATATCAGAGAGCTTGATGCGGAGAAAATAAACAGAGTTTGGCTCAAGTTCTATGATGAAGGTGTGAGACCGAATATAGAT
>MTNC01000027.1 GCA_002010285.1 Archaeoglobus sp. JdFR-41
GTCTGGATGAATATAACAATATCGGAAGAAAATTATAATTGATTGCATGAGAAAACCAACAACATCAGTGGCATCAGCCGTTTGCAGATCCGACCTATCATTGTGGTTTCTTCGCCTCACTCTGGTCGATCGTCGGTGCGGGGGTTGCCGAGTGGACAAAGGCGCGGGATTTAGGGTCCCGTCCCGTAGGGGTTCGAGGGTTCAAATCCCTCCCCCCGCATATTTAACTTGGATAGAATGCCAACTGAAAATACTTTTATGCAGTAAGAGAGGAATTATATTATGAGGAAAATGAAAGTCGTGTTCCACTTGGATTTTGACGATACACCAGCATTTGAACTTGCACTTGTCAATATAACGAATTTTCTGAAGGATGTGGAGGATGCAGAAGTTGTTTTGCTTGCAAATGGATTTGCTGTAAAGCTCTTTGTGAAGTCATCAGCTAAGAAATTTGCAGAAAAACTGGAGGAATTAAGCAGAAAAGGTGTAAAATTTTATGTATGCAATAATGCCCTGAATGCCCACAGTATAAGCCGAGAGGATGTTTTTGAATTCTGCGAAATCGTTCCAGCCGGTGTTACTAAGCTTGTAGAACTCCAAGAATCAGGGTACGCATATATTAAGCCCTGACTCTTTTTATTCAGCACTATATGTAAATTAAAAGAAAATTTTTATTCACAAAAATCCAAGAAATCCATAAATCCAAGCCCGGTGAGTTGAATGAGCGAAGAGAAAAATATCAATGGAGATGTTGTTTTGATTACGGGTGCCTCTTCCGGTATCGGAAAAGCGTGCGCTGAACATCTTGCAACAAAAGGATACAGGGTTTACGGCACCAGTCGCAGGGCNCCTTTTCCTCCGGAAGGCAAATCTTTCCCTAAAATGATTCAGATGGATGTAAGAGATNACGACTCGGTGAAAAGAGGGGTGGAATATGTTCTTAGCGAGGAGGGGCGCATTGATGTGGTTGTGAACAATGCCGGTATTGGAATTGCCGGTGCTGTTGAAGAAACTTCGGTAGAGGAGGCCAAGGACATATTTGAAACAAACTTTTTCGGTGTTCACAGGGTTTGCAGAGCTATACTTCCGATTATGAGAGAGCAGAAATCAGGTTTGATAGTAAACATCAGCTCGATTATGGGTTTGATAGCTTTACCATTCCAGCCCTTTTACAGTGCATCAAAGTTCGCACTTGAGGGTATGACCGAGTCACTTCGGATGGAAGTCAAACCTTTCGGGATTAGAGTTGTGCTCATAGAACCAGGTGACATCAAAACTCCTTTTGTTGACAACAGAAAGTTTGTTGCAAAGAGAATAGAGGCGTACCGACCATATTTCGAGAGGGTTATGGAGATAGTTGAAAGAGACGAAAGAAGTGGCTCACCACCCGAAGTTGTTGCCAGATTGCTTGAAAAGATAATAAAAACACCAAATCCAAAACCGAGATATCGTGTTGGCCCATTCATGGAAAGATTTGCTGCAAATATAAGAGGTGTAATTCCTGACTCTATTTTCGAGAAACTGGTGATGAAGAACTACGGGCTTTGAAATTTTCATCAACATACCATAAATATTTTATCCATCTCCTCGAAAATGCGTGAGTGTATATAATAGTGGGAAGTNGTGGAAAGGCGCTGAATCTTGCATCCAGGCTCGAAGACCACCTAATAGTAGATAGTGATAAGAGAAGTATTGAAAACCTGACGAACAAAGGATTTAATGCGGTGTACTGCGATCTGGAAGACATTGAGTCACTCAAAAAGTTGCCACTTGAGAACTCCACTGTGATTCTTGCTTCCTGTGATGATGTAAATCTTAAAGTTGCCGAAATTCTCAAACCCGTTGCAAAACACATTATTGCACTCGCAGATTCAGATGATTTCTGCACGAAATATGAAAAGGCTGGAGTATCACGNATATGTAGAAGTTCCTTTGCCGCTCTTGTACTATCAGAAGTAGTTGAAACAACAAGAAGGTACATAGAAATTGAAATTGATTCGGATTTTGAGAATAAAACTCTCAAAGATGTCGACATTGGTGCTTACTGTACGATTATTTCAATTTTGAGAGAAGGAAAGTTCATCAGGCCACATCCCGATTTAAGACTGAAAAAAGGAGACATAATTGGAATTCTGTGCGGAAAGGAAGTCAAACATACCAAGAACCCATTTGATGAGATTCTTGTTGTACTTCGCACTCCAGAAAATGTTGATTCTCTCATGAAAGAAGCAAAATTCTTAGCAAAAAAGTTCGACTCTCAATTGCTAATTCTTCACAAATGTAACGGAGCGCTTGCGTGTTCGATTCATAGAGGAAATAAACTTGAAAATCTTGATGAGTCAGAAGTTATTGAAGCTCTTAATAGCTTTGCCGAACAGGTCGATCTGGTTGTGGTAAATCCCAATAAAAACAGGAAAGAAGACGAATTTCTAAAAAAGATAACTGAAAAATTCCCGGTTCTAATTTCCAAACAGAAAACGGAATACAAGAGAATTCTCGTCCTTGTCAACACCTCCACCCCAGACGAAATTCTGAGGCTGGCCACATCTTTCAGCAATTATATTGGGGAGACCAAGGTTCTACTTCTTGACCAATCTCTCGTCTCCTACTCTTCAAAGCTGACAGAAACAAAGCTTGAAATCGAGGTATCAAGAGGTAACCCAGTAATAGATGCAGTTAAAGAAGCCAAATCCGACTATGATCTGATAATCGTTTCATACCGGAATGATGCAGGAAACATCGACATGGAGTTGCTAAAAAGAATTATATACGATACTCCAGCATCCGTGCTGGTGGTCGATTGATATCAGATCTTGGAATANTCACGATAATATCTGCTATCGCTTTCCTTTCCCCGTTGATAGCTGAAAGAATAAGAGTGCCTGCGATAATAATCGAACTATTTGCAGGTTTCATACTCGGTGTAAGTTTTCTTAACCTGATTAGANGCTCAGAATGGCTCACTTTTCTATCGTCTCTGGGTTTAATTTTTCTGATGTTCCTATCTGGTCTTGAAATAAATTTTGATCTTGTCATTAGAAGCGGGAAAACTGTATGGAGGTTTATTGTGTATACAATTTCCTCTTTTCTGATTTCGTTAATCCTGACATACTATCTTAGACTTGATTTTCTGTACGCTATTCTTTTAACGAATGTCTCAATTGGTATAGTAGTTCCAACTCTTCGTGAGGTAACCTCAAGCTCCGATGAGTTTTTCCAGTTCAACCTTCTAACCTCGTTTATTACAGATTTTACAACAATGTTTCTGCTATCGATTTATATTTTGAGTTTGACTGCCAGTGGTGGGAGTATCCAGATTCTTTTCGCTCTTGCAATATTTGGTATATTTGTAGTTGCTCATTACGCAGGTAGACTTGCAATATGGCATTTTCCAGGCTTCATGGCTCGTTGGTTTCAAGATGATCCATCTGAGATTGGAGTTAGAGGATCAATGGCAATAATTTTCTTCTTTGTNGGGTTATCGTTTTTGCTCGGTGTTGAAGCAATACTTGGAGCTTTTTTAGCTGGTGCGTTGATATCTCTGGTTTTTCGTGGTGGAGAAAAACTGAACACGAAACTTTT
>MTNC01000103.1 GCA_002010285.1 Archaeoglobus sp. JdFR-41
TTTTTTTGACTAAAATTAATTTGACTAAAATTAAAATTCTGAGGTTTTGCATAGCTTAATCTACCGGTTAATCATACTCTCTCCAGGTTTTGCCACACTTTGTGCATCTGAAGAATCGCACTTCACTCTCATCAGCGGCTCTCAACTGTCTCATCCACCAGAAAGCCTCATTATGCCCGCATTCTGGACAGATGACTTTTGTTGTAGGAAGGGTTTTCAGATTCTCACCTTCGATAACTGGAACATCGTTATCGTTCCGCTTCACTCTGATAACGAGTGCATCGTCATTTTCGGAAACCTCTTTTTCATATCCGCACTTCCTGCAAACCGCCTTACTTCCAGAGTACATCATTATGCTTTTACACTTCGGACAAAACTCCACGCAGCATCGCCTCCGCATCTTTTATCATTTTTCCGTGATCAAATGCAAGTTCAGGGAGCGAATCCANGGGGAAGAGGGAAACTTCCTTGGCATCGCTTCCTGCTTTCAGCTCACCACCTGCTGGAAGCACAACAAAGCATACTGACACAAAATGTCCTCTTGGATCCCTGTCGGGATCCGAGTACACCCCTACAAGACTGTGAATTTTTCCCTTCAGTCCNGTTTCCTCCTCAACTTCCCTCAGAACAGCCTCCTCAACTCTCTCACCGTACTCCACTACTCCACCTGGAAGTGCGTAGTAGCCCTTAAATGGCTCATTCAGCCTCCTTATCAGAACAATTTTTCCTTTGTATGGTATTATGGCGTCAACGGTGAGAGTAATGCATTTCATGGAACAAATGGTTTGGAACGATTGAAATAACTTTTTACCATTTTCACACTCCATCCAACATCTCCCAGCTTGCTGAGGTCATGAGCATCGCTACCGATGGAATAAATAAGCTTTCGGTCTTTACAGAGTTCAAGAAAGCTCTCTGGTGGAGTGAAATGAGAGGAATTCACTTCTATTGCAATTTCCCTTTCTTCGATCATGCTGAGAAGTTTTTCATCAAGTTCTCTGATATTCGAGTCGAAGGCAAAAAGTCTTGAAAACGGGTGCCCTATTACATCAAATTCACAGTTCTCGATACAGGAAAATACTCTCCTGTAGTAGTTCTCACCCGAGATGTACTCATGGACTGATACAATTACGAAATCAAAGTCGAAATCCGGGAGAAGAATGTTCCCCGTAGCATCAATTGTACACTCTATTCCGCTGTATATTTTTATGCCGTATGTAGACTGAGCATTCTCAATATCCATCAGTCTCTGTTTTGCCTTCGATTCTGTAAGGCCAAAGTGAAATTCGATGGAGTGATCCACAATTGCAATAGCTTTCATACCTCTCTCCTTTGCTTTTCTTGCAATTTCGTCAACTTCTGCACTTCCGTCGGAATATTTTGAGTGGATATGGTAATCGAACTGGTAATCAAACACAGCAGCGTAGCGGTACCCGGTTTAATAATCTTGCTAATTCGTACTGATTCAACTTCAGTAATTTTTTATTAATTTTTTAAATATTTCCTAAGAATTAAGCTCAAATAAGAAAAGAATTTGCAAAATTGTGGAAATTACGCTATAGTAGATCTAAAAAATTAAAAATTGAAAAAGTTATTCAATCTTTATTTTCTTACCTCTCTCCTTTGGTCTCTTCTTTCTCAAAACGACTTCGAGGACTCCGTTGTTGTATCTCGCCTTTGCTGAATCTGGCTCCACTTCTGTCGGTAGATCAACGACTTCATAGTATTTCCTGTTCTCCCCTTCGGCTTTTATCTCCAGAGATCTCTCTGTGGCGTTGAGTTCGATGTCATCCTTATTAACTCCTGGCATCTCTGCGATAACTTGCACTTCGTCATCAGTCTCGATCACATCAACGAGGGGTTTTCTCTCCTCGATTCCTCTCTCCTTGATCTCTGGTTTGGTTCCGAATTCTCTAATTTCCGGTTTACCATCAGGACCAATTCTAATTGAGAATCCCCTGACAATTGGTCTTATTTCGCCACTCTCTGCTCGTCTCATGATCTCCTCAATGTCTTTCATCATTCTCTCTGCGATTTCATCGAAGAAACTGAATCTCCCGAAGATATCCTCGAAGAATCTATCCCATTCATCCTCCCAGTCCCTCCTTCTTCTTCTCCACACCATACACATCACCTCCTTTTATTTATTATAAAAATTTAAATTAAGCATACATTCTGTGGAAGTCCTCAATTATCTTTTCGTACCTTCTGAGGTCCTCTTCAGTCAGACTGGGCTTTACTTTCTTCATAGCTTCCTCAAAATGNCTCTTTGTGATAACTATTTTTTCTGCTACCTTCTTTGCTTCTTCTCTTGTCATGTCAGGTCTTATAGCCTCCCTTATAGCCAGCATACCTGCCTCTCTGCAGATCGCTTCAATGTCAGCACCTGTGTAGCCTTCTGTTTTTTCCGCAAGTTCATCGATGCTGACGTCATCTGCAAGCGGTTTGCCACGGAGGTGTATTTTGAATATCTCCTTTCTCGCTTCCTTATCTGGGGGTGGTATGTAGATGTGCCTCTCAATTCTTCCGGGTCTGAGCAAAGCGGGGTCTATCAAATCAGGTCTGTTGGTAGCTGCGATTACAACCACATCCTTTAACTCTTCCATACCATCAAGTTCTGTGAGGAGTTGGCTTACAACTCTTTCAGTGACATGGGAATCGCCAATTCCACCCCTTCTGGGTACAAGACTGTCGATTTCGTCAAAGAAGATCACACAAGGCGCGACTTGTCTGGCTTTTCTGAACATCTCTCTGACATGCTTCTCGCTCTCACCAACCCATTTTGAAAGCAATTCGGGCCCCTTCACACTGATGAAATTTGCATTGCTCTCNTTTGCCACAGCTTTGGCGAGCAGAGTTTTGCCCGTTCCTGGCGGTCCAAAGAGCAGTATTCCTCGTGGCGGTTTGATATTCGTTGCCTCAAACACCTCTGGATACTTGAGTGGCCATTCAACAGCTTCCATCAGTTCCTGCTTTGCATGATCCAGTCCACCTATGTCATCCCATCTCACTCTTGGCACCTCCACAAGAACCTCTCTCATTGCAGAGGGCTCTATGTTCTTCAAGGCTTCCATGAAGTCCTCTTTTGTAACCTTCAGGTTTTCAAGCACTTCTGGTGGTATCTCCTCCGCTTCAATGTCAATTTCGGGTATAACTCGCCTTAAGGCGTGCATCGCTGCTTCCTTGCAGAGAGCTTCAAGGTCTGCTCCAACGAAACCGTTTGTTAAGTCTGCAAGTGCATCAAGATCAACATCTTCTGCGAGGGGCATTTTTCTCGTGTGTATTTCAAGAATCTCCTTTCTCCCCTCTCTATCCGGGACTCCAATTTCTATTTCTCTGTCAAATCTTCCCGGTCTGCGAAGGGCAGGATCTATTGCGTCAGGTCTGTTTGTTGCACCAATCACTACAACCTGTCCCCTTGCTTCAAGTCCATCCATCAGAGCGAGTAACTGGGCAACAACTCTTCGTTCAACCTCGCCAGTAACCTCTTCTCTTTTCGGTGCTATCGAGTCGATCTCGTCAATGAATATAATTGACGGTGAGTTCTCCTTTGCCTCCTCAAATATCTCTCTCAGCCTCTG
>MTNC01000101.1 GCA_002010285.1 Archaeoglobus sp. JdFR-41
ATTCCCAGTTTCTGGAAGAGTTCTGGATATCTCAGGGGCAGTTCTATTATCTCTCTGACTTTTTGCAGTTCCTCCTTGAGCCCTCCAATGTCCTCATAAGTGACACCAGCCTTTCCAAATCTTTCGAAGCCCTTTGCTGGGCGATCTCTGTAAACAACTTTCGTGATCTCATCTATGACTACAACACCTTTCGGTTCTGTCTTTACTGCGACAAATACAAGAGCCTGATTTTGCTGAGAGTATCGACCAAATCCAGATATAGCAGGGGCACCAACCAGAGGTACAAGATCTCCTTCTACAACAGGTCTTTTAAGGAACTGGTGCTTGAGATATTCCCCAATATCAACACCGTATATTCTAAGGTCTATCTTTTTGAGGGGAGCCAGGATAACAGTTCTTGCTGGTTGGTACTCGACTTTTCTCACTTTAACTACATCACCAACACCAACACCCGCGTTTTCTCTAATGAACCTGTCAATTCTAACGATACCTTTGCCCCAGTCCCTCTTCGGCGCTCTCCATACCTTCGCAACTGTTTTTCTTTTACCTTCTATCTCCACTATATCTCCAGGGGATATCTGAAGCTTGAGCATCGTATCCGGATCCAGACGAGCGATACCTCTTCCTGAATCACTCGGATACGCCTGGTTAACCTTGAGTGTGACTTCCATACTGTTTCACCTACATAATTTTTATTTCAATTAGCTAAAAAGGCTTGTGGTGATTTGATGAAAGTTGCGATATTCGATCCCTTCAATGGAGCTGGTGGAGATATGATTGTTGCATCACTTCTCGGGCTCTCCTTATCTGAAAATGATCTGAAATCAGTTGTTAACAGTTTGAATCTGAGTGTTGAATTCGAAGTTAAGGACGTTGTTCTGAAGGGAATAAAAGCGAAAAAAGTTAGGGTTTTACCAGCTGATCAAATAGGGGGTAGTAAAACCACCAGGAAGTTTAAAGAAGTTCTGAAAATACTCGAGTCCTCCAAAATTGATCCGGGTGTTAGGAAAGACGTATCGNCAATTTTCAGAATTCTTGCTGAGGCGGANGCGAGAGTACATGGTTACGCCAATGTGCTTGAAGCAACCTTTCATGAAGTGGGAAGTGATGACGCGATTTTTGACATAGTCTCGGCTGCGACTGGTTTAAGAAGGCTTGCTGAAATGGGATACACTTTTTATTCAACTCCTGTAAGGCTTGGAAGTGGTTTTGTGGAAATAACTCACGGGAAATATCCAGTTCCTGCTCCAGCTACAGTCGAGATTCTGAAGAACTCCTCACTTGAGGTTATGTTTGGTGGAGAGGGTGAACTTTTCACTCCAACAGCGGCAGCGATCCTGAGTTACTACTGTAAGGGAAACCTGATTTATCCATTCTCTGTTGAAGGGGTTTATTATGGTGCGGGAAGCAGAGAAACAGAAGCTCCAAATTTGTTAAGGCTTATACTTGGTTCCTCTTATTTCCATGACAGCGTTGTTATTATAGAGGCAAACATCGATGATGTGAGTGGAGAGATAATGGGGTATGCTGTGAGCAAACTCCAGAACCTCGATGGCGTTTTAGATGTTTTTGCAGTTACNGGGTTGGGGAAGAAATCAAGAGTGTCAACTCTGCTGAGAGTAATCGTCGAGCAGGAAAGAGCAGAAAAAGTTGGTGGAGAAATCATGAAGCTGACTGGGACGCTCGGTGTCCGAATGATTCCTATCTATCACAGGATGGTTTCTGAGAGACAAGAAGAAAAAATAGAAGTTGAAATTGAAGGGAAGAAATTTTACGTAAGGGTAAAGTTCTCCGAACCGGATTTTCATCACATCAAACCAGAATTCGATGATGTTGCAAGGATAGCTGAGGATCTTGGATTACCAATCTTTCAGGTGTACAGAAAGATTGTGAGGGTGCTTGAAGATGCTGATACCAAGTGGAAGTAAGTGTATAGACTCCCTCCTTGGCGGTGGTGTAGAGACGGGGACGGTTACCCAGTTTTACGGTCAGAGTGCTACTGGAAAAACGTCTCTCTGTCTCATGTTTGCAAAAAGTGCAGCTGAAATCGGAAAAGTCGCTTTTGTTGATACAGAGGGAGTTTCGGGGGAGAGGGTTAGGCAGATATTCCAAGACACATCTCTTCTATCAAATGTTTTCATTTATGAGGTTTACAGGTTCAGACAGCAGAGTTCAGCCATAAGGGAAACAGAAAAATTGTGCAGAGAGGACGATCTGAAACTCATAATAGTTGACAGCTTTACGGGGCTTTACAGAAGTGAGCTTGAAGATGAAAGCAGACAGCTAAAGGTTAAGAGGGAGTTGACTTCTCAGCTAACATTTCTCCTTGGTCTGGCAAGAAAGTATGATTTGGCGGTTATTATTACAAATCAGATGTTTACAGACATAAAGACGGGTGAGGATAAACCTCTTGGGGGTACGAGTATAGACCACCTTTCAAAGGTAATCGTGGCGCTGGAAAGAAGGGATGACAGAAGAGTGGCCACTCTTGTGAAGCACAGATGGCTCAAAGAAGGGAAAAGCTGTGAATACGTTATTACGGATAGGGGAATAGAACCCTGATCATCGAAGAAGAGGTAGATTACCGGTAATTCTGTCTATTTTTTTCTCTTCGTCGGGTCCAAGAGCAAGTGATGTCACCGTTCCTGGAGGTATCTCTGTGAGGCCTGCGTCTCTAACAACTGTGGCAGTAATTCCGAGTTTCTCTGCTCTCTCCTTAATATCGAACAGCTCTTGAAGACNTGGAACGACAAGAACAATTTTTTTCTGCCCCTCCCTAAGCCATTTCTCCCTTATGTTTTTTGGAGCTTTTAAAAAACCCAGAATTGCTGCATGAGCTACCTGAACTGCAAGTTTTCCACGTGAAAGATCCAGGTCCCCTCTGACAATAATGACCTGTTTGAACTCCATTTTACCTGTTAAAATTTTAATCAGCTACCACTTTCATCTTCGAATCCGTAGGATCTCAACTCGTCAATGCTTACCGGTTTTGATTTCTCTTCCACCCATTTTTTCCCCATTTCTCTTGCTTTTTCTTCGTTGAAGTCTGTTATCAATATGTTTTCATTTTCAACTTTTTCTATACACTTTTTTGGGATGGCGAGAAATTCGGACTCCACTTTGACTATCAGATAGTCCCCGTAAATGTCTATACTTTCTCCAAAAGGTTCGCCATTCTTCAAAACAAACTTGCAGATCATGTCCATGCTCAATGACTGTTTTCATTTTAAAAAACTGGTGGTTAGAGAAGGGTAAGATTTAAGAAGACAAACCTCATACAATGTCGGGGGCTCGTAGCTCAGCGGAAGAGCGCCGCCTTCGCGAGGCGGAGGCCGCGGGTTCAAATCCCGCCGAGTCCATGTTTTCCTATCAAATATT
>MTNC01000046.1 GCA_002010285.1 Archaeoglobus sp. JdFR-41
TCCGATACCCAATTTTGAAAAAATAAAGCTGAAAAGCAGATTGCTGTTCCTGAAAAGAAGGGATGGAAAACCGAGGTTAAGAAACATTCGAAAGTTGTCTTCTCCCATCATGATGTCGTATCCTCTTTCTCTAAGCCACAACTCGAATTCTTCAATTCTGAGTTTCACGNGTAGGAGAAATCCAGTCCGGGTTTTAACGTTTTGGATTTGGAGAGGTTTCAGTATAATACATGATAAAAAAATATAAAGCCAGAAGAGTAGTGAAAGCATGAGTTCTAAATATTTTGAACATTATGATGAAATTGGTCCAGAAATAGTGGTGCAGGTGTACGATCCGATTTCAGGGATGAGAGGAGTAGTTGTAATCGACACTCTTGCCTATGGCATTACTGGGGGTGGAGTGAGAATGCTTCCGGACATTACCACTGAAGAAATAGTCAGACTTGCCCGAACCATGACCTANAAATTTGCAGTACTGAACATTCCTGTGGGAGGTGCAAAAGGGGGTATATGGCACAATCCAANTGCCAGAAACAGAGATGAAATTGTCGANGCGTTCGGTAGAACCATAAAGCATCTTTTGATCAGTGGAGTTTACGCTCCTGGGGCAGACATGGGAACAAGTGATGCAGACGTTATAAAATTCTACGAGATAGCAGGNCTTAAAGATCTGGCACCGAGTGGCCTCGCCCTTAAGGTTAGGGATGGACTACCACTCGGAGATCAGTTTACAGGATATGGCGTCATAGTTGCAGCAAAAACAGCGTGCAGATATGCTGACATCGATTTTGAAGGTGCTACAGTTGCAATTGAGGGATTTGGAAAGGTTGGAGCAGGAGCGGCGAGATTCGCATCAAGAATGGGTGCAAGAGTTGTGGCAGTCTCCACAATTGAGGGAGGAGTATACAATCCTGAGGGTCTGGACATTGAAAATATGATTAAATTAAGAGAAAAATATGGAGATGCTTGCGTTCTTAAGTATGATGGTGCAGAGAGAATCGATAAAGAAAAAATCTTCGAGCTGCCTGTAGATATCCTCATACCAGGTGCAAGGCCTGATGTGATAAACAAAAATAATGTGGATAGAATTAAAGCCAGAGTAATATCAGAGGCTGCCAATATCCCTGTGACAGATGAAGCTGAGAGAATTTTATTCGAACGTGGAGTTGTCTCGGCTCCTGACATAGTTGCCAATTCTGGCGGTGTTATTTCGGAGGTACTGGAGCGAGCAAGTGGGGGAAGTATTGATGAAAACAGGATTTTTGAAAATATAGAAAGAATGATATCTTCGTTGCTTGATGACATTTTCCAAAATTCGCTCGAGCANGGTGTTAATCCAAGAGAACTTTCAATCAGAATTGCTAAGAGGAGAGTTATTGATAGAATCCAGGAGGAAAGAGGGANGGAAAGACCTGAAATCGAGCGAATTCGAGATAGTATAAAAAAGCGTTTCAAACTGTGAATTTGAAGAATGAGGTAGAGTATGGGAAAGCACTATCTGAAAAACTGCAGGGTTATTGTATGGAATAAGNATTCTTGCACTTTTCTTCATATTCTACAGATCATATTTTGGTGAAAAACGGTGATCTACAGAGAGCTAAAAGAAAACTTGAGAAATTTGGTTGCGGTTTTAAACTTTGATTCTATTTGATTCATTTCTTTAGACCAAGTTTTTTCANCACTTTGCTTGCTCTTTCCTGGCCGAAATACTCATAAACCCCTCCTTTGCTTCCCGGTCTGACTGATGGATCACCCAGATAACCAGCATCAACAAGCTGGATGAGGAGTTTTGGTGGTGCCCACTTTGGGTCTTTCGTCGCTTCAAACATGGCCTGGTAAATTTTCAGACGTGTATCAAGCCCAACAAGATCTCCTGTCTCGATAGGTCCCATTGAGTGACCATAGCCGAGAATCATTCCTATATCTATATCCTGGGGGCTGGCGACTCCTTCCTGAATCATTAACAGTGCTTCCTTCCCGAGAATAAGTCCAAGGCGGGAGGTTGCAAATCCAGGGGAGTCATTGACTGTGATGGGAACCTTTCCGAGGCTGCTAAAAAACTCCTTCAGTGAGTGTATGACTTCATCAGCTGTAAGCAAACCTCTGACCAGTTCAACAAGCCTCTGCACCTGTGCAGGATTGAAGAAGTGGATACCAAGGAATTTTTCAGGTTTTTCGACTGCTGAGGAAAGCTTTGTTATGCTTATGGATGAGGTGTTGGAGCCAATGATGGCGTTTCTTGCAATTTCGCTTATTTTCGCAAGCACTTCTTTTTTCAGCTCAACATCTTCATAAACTGCCTCTATAACCAGATCAGATTCTTTAAGTGCTTTGTAATCCGTTGAAACCCTCAATCTTTTCAGAATCGTTTTCATCTCTTCTTCACTTATTCTTCCACGCTCAACGAGCTTTTTCAGCCCGAATCTTCCAGACTTGATGACCTCAATACCCTTTTCAAGTCTCTCTTTGGTCACGTCAATGGCTACAACATCTATTCCCTGTTGTGCGAAAAACTGGGCAATTTGAGTACCCATCAACCCAAAACCAACAATTCCAACCTGTTCAATCTTCAGATTCTGCTCAAGGCCTGACATTTAATCACCTACCTGAATTCTACCTTCCTCTAAATTTTGGCTCTCTTTTCTCGAGAAATGCTCTCATCCCCTCTTTGGCATCTTCTGTCGAGAATAACAGAGAAAACAGACTTAACTCGTATTTCAATCCATCACGAAGACTCATATCTCTGGCAGCATTTAGAGCTCTTTTTGCAATTCTAACAGCTATCGGTGACTTCTCCCTTATTTTCTCTGCAATCTCCATTGCCCTTTTCATCAACATATCGTGTTCCACAACTTCATCTACAAGTCCAATTCTCAGAGCTTCTCTGGCATCAATGATCTCTCCAGTCAGCACGAGTTTCTTTGCAATTCCAAGTCCAACAAGCCTTGGCAAGCGCTGCGTACCTCCAGCTCCAGGGATCAAACCGATGTTGATCTCTGGTTGACCGAATCTGGCTTTTTCACTGGCAATTCTAATATCACATGCCATGGCAAGTTCACAGCCACCACCAAGAGCATATCCGTTTACAGCAGCTATTACCGGTATTTCAAGATCTTCAATCTTGGTAAATAGTTCACTTCCGAGTTTCCCTGCTTCATGAGCAGATAAGGAATCTCTCTGGAGCAATTCATTTATATCAGCTCCAGCAGCAAATGCCTTACCACTACCAGTGATTATCAGAACTCTCAGATTTCCACTCTCTTCCACTTTGTCTATGACTTCCTTCAATTTCTGCCTCATCTTTCTGTCGAGTGCGTTGAGTTTTTCAGGTCTGTTCAGTGTTACAATACCGACTTTTTC
>MTNC01000003.1 GCA_002010285.1 Archaeoglobus sp. JdFR-41
ATAATGGCAGGAGATGATACTACCTCCTTTTCAGAAAGCTCACCGGCATTTTGAAGGTCGCAGACCAAAATTCTTTCATCATCGCTGTAACCTTTTTCTATTATTGCAACAGGTGTCTGCGGATTCTTTCCGTATCTGAGGAGATTTTCACATACTTCTTTCACCCTCCCAGCACCCATTAACACGACAATTGTTGCATTCAGTTCTGCCAGAGCTTTCCAGTTCATTCTCTCTCTGCTTTCTCTACCCGTTATGAAAACAAGCGCTGGATCGTAACGGCGATGAGTTACGGGAATGCCAGCCGATGCGGGAACGGCAATTGCCGAAGTTATCCCAGGNACGACCTCAAACTCGATGCCGTGTGAGGCGAGAAATTCCGCTTCTTCACCACCTCTACCGAATACAAATGGATCCCCACCCTTCAATCTGACAACTTTCTTTCCTTCTTGAGCATATTTGAGCAGTAGATCGTTAATTTCCTGCTGCGTCATCCTGTGCTTCCCACTTCTTTTCCCGGCATCGATTATTTCAGCTCTCACTTCCTTCAAAATCTCTTTGACCTCCCCTATGAGGGCATCATGAATTATTACATCTGCCTCTTTGATTACCTCAAGAGCTCTGAGTGTCAGAAATTCCTTTTTTCCGGGTCCAGCACCAACTATGAANACTTTTCCCCTCCTCATACTCTTTCTCTCCCTTATCTCTCCTGACATGTTCAGCTCTTACTCAGATCCAGCTGCCGCTTAATTTCTCTGGCAATTTCGACTGCTTCACTGACCGCTGATTTCAGACTAATTTTCTCCTCCACTCGAATATACTCTCTCCCAAAAATCTCGCATATAAGTCTGACTTTCCCTTTTACTTCAGCGTAGATCCCTGCTGGAACTGCGCATCCTATTCCGAGTTCCTTTATCACAGCTCTTTCAACACTCGCCTCAATCCAGGTTTTCTCGTCATTCATAAAAGAGACAATATTTTCCTCTCCAGATCTTGTTGCAACAGCTATTATTCCCTGATTTGCCGACGGAACCACAATATCNGGTTCGAACCTCTGATATTTAATTTCTCTATCAAGACCAAGACGAATCAANCCCGCCTCAGCAACAATTATTGCATCGTACAAACCACTCTGTAGCTTCCTCAGTCTCGTATCCAGGTTTCCTCTTATATTCTGAAAGACGAGGTCTTCGCGAAGTCTCTTGAGCTGTGCCCTTCTTCTCAAACTTGAAGTCCCAATTACAGCCTTTTCCCTCAATTCTTCCAGTTTTCGAGTATCAGCGGAAATAATGACATCACATGGACTCTCTCTTTCAAGAACCGCGGCCACCACAGTGCCCTCAATTCTCAAACTCGGCACATCTTTATAACTGTGAACTGCAACATCAATCTCTCCTCTCGCAAGAGCGATATCAAGAGTTCTCGCAAAAGCCCCACTACCTTTGAACTCGTAGAGAGGTTTATCCTTCATCACATCTCCAGCTGTTTTTATAATCTTAACGTCGACTTCATAACCTTCTTTCTGTAGCTTCTCCACAACTTTTGAAGTCTGGGCAAGTGCAAGCTTGCTCCCTCTCGTCCCAACGATCAACTTCATGCTTTCACTGACTTTTTATTTTAAACTGCATCATTTACACTTTCCACAGTTCTTTCAACATCTTCGTCGGTGTGTGCTAAACTTACAAAGCACGTCTCGTACTGTGAAGGAGGAAAGAACACACCATTTTCAAGCATTTTCCAGAAAAATCTCATATATGCGTCTTTATCTAATTTCAGTGCATCGGAGTAATTGAGAGGTCGATTACCAAAGTAAATGCAGAACATTGACGAAATGCACCCAATCTCGCAGTTTGCATTTTTATCCTCCATCACATCTCGTATCCCGCTTACAAGTCTTTCTGTGGTCTGATTGACTTTTTCAATAACTCTGTTCTCAAGTAGGAAAGTTACGGTTGTATAACCAGCTGTAAGGGAGAGTGGATTTCCACTGAAGGTTCCAGCCTGATAAACATTACCGGAGGGAGACACCATCTCCATAATCTCTTTTCTACCACCAAAGATTCCAATTGGCAGNCCGCCACCGGCTATTTTTCCAAGAGTTGTTAAATCTGGTTCTACACCATAGTATTCCTGAGCACCGCCATACGAAACCCTGAACCCCGTTATGACTTCGTCGAAGATTAGAAGGACATCATTCTCCTCTGTGAGCTTTCTGACTTCTTTGAGATACCCATCTTCCGGTAAAATCAGCGATGAATTGCCCATAACTGGTTCCATAATAAGAGCCGCAACATCTTTATTCTTTTCGAGGATCTCAGTCAGAGTTTCCACATCATTAAAAGGTGCCTGAAGAGTATTTTTTACAAACTCAGGAGGTACTCCAGCAGAGTTCGGTATCCCATGTGTTGTGGCTCCACTCCCAGCTTTAACGAGGACTGCATCGTGAGCACCATGAAAACTTCCCTCAATCTTAACTATTTTATCTCCACCAGTGAATCCCCTTGCCACTCTCAAAGCGGACATTGTCGCTTCGCTTCCCGTATTGACGAATCTGAGCATTTCAATTGAAGGATAAAGCTTTTTTATAAGTTTTGCATACTTAATCTCAAGTTCAACAGGAGTTCCATAAAGCCAGCCGTTTTCAAGCTGCTCCTTTATCGCTTCCATGACCGACTTATTTGCATGACCGAGAATTAGCGGTCCATATGCCATACAGTAGTCTATGTAAGCATTTCCATCCACATCAAAGATTCTGGATCCTTCTGCTCTTGAAGTGTAAAAAGGATGAGGTTTGAAAGCTCTCACAGGACTGCTAACTCCCCCAGGCAGTAAATTTAAAGCCTCGTTATAGAGCTCCCATGATCTTTCAAGTCTCATGAAATCAAGTATCCACACCTGATTTAATTGTTACTGTGAGAGTTCGTCTAACCAAGCAATGGCCACAATGGCTGCGATTCCCAAAATTGGTCTGTTTCCCCCATCATTCAAACTTTTGCTGGATGTGAGATGCTCTCATCAGCCAGATAAAACACAGCACAGTCATCCAGAACAAGAAGCCAAAAAGCTACCTATGCACTGCAAACACCCAGATGTAGTAGAAGATAAGAC
>MTNC01000048.1 GCA_002010285.1 Archaeoglobus sp. JdFR-41
TTTTTTGCTGGTATATTTGTCGGATCTTTTAGTCCAACATTAATCGACTTCAATGCGTTATCACAAACTGTCGCAACTGTTTCAGAGGTATAATCCAATCCGCGATCTTTTAGAGCTTTAACCACATTTTCAATAAAATTATCCCAAATTTCAAAGTCCTTATCAGTTAGATAGTGGTATTTAGGCTTCCTTCCCCGTAAAATCATATTTCTTATGTGCTTACGCTCTATCGGTGAGAGTTTCACGAAGTGTCTATAGCATTCAGCAAAGACTTCTGGATACCTCGTTCTTCTGTATTTTTCGGCTATCAATAATTTCCCAAAGTAAAATTCCTTNTCATCGTGTTTGAGAAATTCTAAACTTCTTCTCGTTTAATTATTATCCTCTGGTAATTTAAAAAGATCTGGAACTTCATNCNGCACATTCTCTTGAACCCTCTTAACCCTTGTTGTAAGTTTATGGTTGAGCTTAACCTCAAAACTTAAATAACCAGATGACATAAAGAAAACCGAAGCGGGGTGGGGTAGTCAGGTAATCCCGGCGGGCTCATAACCCGCAGATCCGTGGTTCAAATCCACGCCCCGCTATTAGCTCCACACACTCCCACCCTGCGTAGTTGCTTTTTTCAGGTCATACAGCGGTAGCTATAGCGTCTCCTTCAGCGATGATTTCTTCACCTTTTTTAACGCAGAGCCGGCAGAAAACGAGTCGCTTACCCCTTATTACCTCTGCTTCACCTGTGACCTCTTCACCAGCATTTGCAGGTTTATAGAAATTCAGTTTTATCATAATTGCCATTCTTCTTATCCCATCAGAATTTGCAGCGAGGGCGAAGGCAAAATCGGCGAGAGCCATAATGTAGGATCCATGAGCAGTCCCGTGAAAATTCAGGTATTCTTCTTTTACAACCCCCTTCACTTTTGCGTATCCCCTTCGAAGTTCAATTATCTCAACTCCAAGGTGCTCTCTGAACTTATCGTTCTGGAGATTAATGTTGGAGGAAGTGCTTCCACGTGTCATGAAGATGGAAATTACAAAGCCTTATATTTGGATTGCGAGTTCTCATAACATGCTCAACGGAGTGAGGGTTGTGGAAGTTGCAAGTTTCTATCCTGCACCATTCTGTACTCAAATTCTTGCTATGCTTGGAGCGGAGGTAATTAAGGTGGAACCTCCACAGGGTGAACCTGCACGCCTCCTTGATGCAGTTTTTGCTGCACTTAACAGGGGGAAGAAAAGTGTAACCATCAATCTTAAATCAGAAGAAGGGAGAAAAAAGTTTTTTGAGTTAGCAAAAGATGCCGATGTAATTGTTGAGAGCTTCCGTCCTGGGGTTGTGAAAAAGCTGGGAATTGATTATGAGAGTATAAAAAAGGTCAACCCATCCATTATCTACTGTTCCCTGTCTGCGTATGGTCAGAATACAAAATTAAAGCATGTACCCGCCCATGACATAAACACTCTTGCTCTTGGTGGAATTCTTGAAGTTTCGGGATTTGGAGAACCGAGAGACCCGAACGTTCAGCTTGCAGACTTTTCCTCGTCAATGTATGCTACAATTATGATACTTTCCTCACTGTACGAAAAAGAAAAAACAGGAAAGGGAAGATACATTGATATTAGCATGTTTCATTCAGCTCTATTCTCAATTCCTCTTCATTCTGCTCCACTTTTGAATGGAATGGAGATTCTTCCAGCGTTTTCGAGCAATCCTGTTTATGGTATTTACAGAACAAAGGATGGTTATATCACTATTGGAATTATTGCTGAAGAACACTTCTGGAAAAGGTTGTGTAAGGCTCTGGGTTTGGATTACAGTTTTGGACTTTTTGAAAGCTTTTTCAGGCATGAAGAGGTGAGAAAAGAAATACAGAGTAAACTTGAGACTATGAGTACAGATGAGGCAGTTAGAGTCCTGCTTGATGCAGATATTCCGGTTATGGACGTGAAAACCCTGAAAAAAATAGAAGAAATTGAGGAAACAATTGGAGAGAAGCTTACTGAAGAGGTTGAATACAGAGGTAGGAGATACAGAATAATAAAGCCACCTTTTCCATCAGTAAGACTCTCACCCCCTCCTGAGCTTGGTAAATAATACCAGCTGGGTGGCTTCATGGACATTGTTGTTGGTGGAGGAAAATATGGTGTGGAAGCTGCAGAATATCTGAGAAAAAACAATAGAGCATTTGTTATCATTGATAGAGATCCTGAATGCCTTGCAGCTAAAAAATTGAAACTGAAAAAAGGATTAGAGGGGAAGGAAAACCTCGTTGTTGGCGATCTACAGGAAGTTCTTGAATTGGTAGAGAAGTTGAATCCAGAATTCGTTTTCCCCACAGCTCCCATGCATGTGGCAGCAGAACTTCTTAAAATAAAGTTCAATCTGAATCCTGACTACGATTCTGTGAACTGCATTCTTAGCTCTCTTCCACTGAAAGTGGTGGTTTCAGTGGGAAAAGGTAGTGTGGTTGTTAGTTATAACAGGGATAAGGAATGCCTCCCCAAATGTTCTGCACCGGATGTCTGTCCTGTGACAAAAATTAAGAAACCCTGCCCGATGTATGAACTTGTTAAATTCGCAATACCTGATGGTCTCGTTCTGATAAGCCATCAGCTTGAACCTGGTATTGGTGCCCTGAAGGGTGATGAATTGAAAGAGTTGTTTCACTGGGCAAAGAAGANAATTGAAGGAGATGGAAAAATAGCAGTAGCTACCGCCTGCAAATGTCACGGTATCATCACNGCCCTCATTAAAGNGTGAATTCAGGTTATGAGTCGTAGCTGTTCACACATGGTTATCAACAATAAACTCCAGCTCTGCTTTATCCGATTGGTATGTAAACACATTCTCCAGTTTCAGCATCGCAGTATTCTGTGGTGTACGGGTTGCCATCATCACAATTTTTGAGGTCATGATTACAGGTTCCACTGAGAACATCACACGAATCAACAGTACAAGGGTTACCATCGTCACAGTTCTTTGGGGTGTAAACACAACCCTGGGAGGAATCAAATGAATCAACAGTACAAGGGTTACCATCGTCACATACCGGTGTTTTCTCTGGAGTTTTTCCAGTCTCCTCCGCCAAATGAACACA
>MTNC01000033.1 GCA_002010285.1 Archaeoglobus sp. JdFR-41
CAAGTGGTACGGCAGATACAATGGAGGTTCTTGCAAATGTCAATCTGAGTGTTGAGGAAATAAAAGAGATAACAGAAAAAGTTGGAGGAGTTATTGCGTGGAGCGAAGCCGCCGAAATTGCTCCTGCGGATGATAGAATAATAAGGGTAGAATATCAGCTTGAAATAAGCCCTCGCCCACATATGATTGCAAGTCTGCTTTCAAAAAAGCTCGCTACTGGGGCGAGGTACGTTGCAATAGACATTCCAGTGGGAGAAGGGGCAAAAATTGAGAATATCGATCTTGGCAGGAGTTTCGCAAGCGATTTTGTTGAACTTGGGAGAAGACTGGGTATAAGAGCTGGAGTAACTCTAACAGATGGTAGTCAGCCCATAGGTAGATCTGTTGGACCGGCACTCGAAGCAAGGGAGATTCTGAGTGTTATGGAAGGTAAAAGAATATCGAAAAGTCTCCTGGAAAAGGCACTGGGAATTGCAGGAATCCTTTTCGAGATGACAGGAGTTGCCACAAATGGCTATGTCTATGCAAAAAACATATTCGAGAGTGGAAAAACTCTTGAAAAGTTCAGGGAAATCATTGAGGCTCAGAGTGGAGACCCAGGAGTAAAAGCAGAAGACATACTGGTTGGAGACAAGAAATACACTCTCACATCTACTGTAGAAGGAGCAGTTGTTGCCGTGAACAACAAGGTAATAATGAAGGTTGCACGAACAGCCGGGGCTCCGAAAGACAAAGGAGCAGGAGTTTATGTGCATAAAAAGAGGGGTGAAATTGTGAAGGCTGGAGACCCACTAATAACCATATATGCCGAGAAAGAATGGAAGCTCGATAATGCAATTGAAATCGCCCGCCAAGAAACTCCGATAGTGGTATCTGGAATGGTTCTCGAAGTTTATGGGGGAAGAACAGGTTTTGGAGTGGGAATATGAAGAAAACTGAAGAGGTGAAAAAAGAGATGGAAAAAGTGGAAACGATGGGTGAAGTGATGAAGAAAGGAAAAGATACGATGGAAAAGAAATACAATGCAGGACTTGAAGGAGTAATTGCATGTGAGACCAAGATATCCAGGATTGACCTTGTCAATGGAAAAGCCATTCTTGAATACAGAGGCTACGATATAAGGGATTTGGCAAGAAAATCGAGTTATGAGGAGGTGGCATTTCTTCTTCTTTACGGTTATCTCCCAAAAAGGGATGAGCTTCAGGAATTCAAAATTGGACTTGCCGAGAGGAGAGAACTTCCTCCTCAGATTATAGGGCTTCTAACTCACCTTCCACCCTATACACATCCGATGGTTGTTTTAAGAACCGCAATAAGTTATCTCGGTTCCTTGGATAAGAGAATACACATTAAAACAAGAGAAGAAAATCTTGAAAAGGCTATGAACCTCATTGCAAAGTTTCCAACGATAGTGGCGTATTATCAGAGAATAAGAACGGGAAGAAATCTGATCCCACCAACGCTGGAGTTGAGTCATGCGGCAAACTTCCTGTACATGTTACACGGGGAAGAACCGACACGAACCGAAGAGANAGCACTTGACATGGATNTGATACTTCATGCCGAGCATGAACTCAATGCTTCAACCTTTGTTGCAAGAGTCGCAGCGTCAACTCTTGCAGACATGTATGCATGTGTAGTTGCAGCCACCGGTACGCTTATGGGGCC
Organism: Archaeoglobus sp. JdFR-41; assembly: GCA_002010285.1. Lineage (GTDB taxonomy): Archaea > Halobacteriota > Archaeoglobi > Archaeoglobales > Archaeoglobaceae > JdFR-41. Next base: position 1,669 of record MTNC01000033.1, read on the forward strand.
ATTACATGGTGGAGCGGCGCAGGAAGTTATGAAGATGTTGAGAGAAGTGGCAATTCCAAGAAAAGCTGATGAGTATGTAAGACGCAAGCTTGATGCTGGGGAGAAGATTATGGGCTTTGGACACAGAGTTTACAAGAACGTGATGGATCCAAGGGCTGAGTTGCTAAGGAGACTGGCAAAAAGATTAGCAGCAGAAAGAGAACCAAGATGGTTCCAGATCAGTGAAGCGATAGCGAAAGCAGCATTTAAGTACAAGAATCTACTGCCAAATGTTGATTTTTACTCTGCGAGCATATACGCAAATCTTGGTCTGCCTGACGATCTTTTCGTCAATATTTTTGCAATGGGTAGAATCTCAGGCTGGGTGGCACACATAATAGAGCAGTATGAAGATAACAAGCTTATAAGACCCAGAGCAAGGTATACAGGTCAACAGGAGCTTCATTATATGCCGTTATCGGAGAGATAGCAGAAGCAAAGATGTTGTGGGAAAGTTTTATTAAATGCAGATGGAGGTGTTGAATTATGGCAAGAAAACCGGCGAGGATGTGGAGGAGGCTGGAAAGACCATATACGAGAATTGAGTACATAGACGGAGTCCCCGGAACGAGAGTTAGGATGTTCGATATGGGTAACAGGACAGCAAACTTCCCGGTTATGGTTACCCTTGTTGCCAAAGAAGCTGTGCAGATAAGAGAAAATGCTCTTGAGGCTGCCAGAGTTTCGGCTAACAAGTACCTGGCAAGGAGAGTAGGTTCAAGCAACTTTAAGCTGAAGCTCAGGATATACCCACATCACATTCTGAGGGAGCACAAAATGGCTGTTGGTGCAGGAGCAGATAGAATTTCGCAGGGTATGAGGGCTGCGTTTGGTAAACCTGTTGGCAGAGCAGCCAGAGTTTTCCCAGGGACAAAGATAATGTCTGCCTGGGTCAAGCCGGAGCACTTTGAGGTTGCAAAGGAGGCTCTGAGGAGAGCATCAATGAAGTTTCCGACACCCACGAAAATANTTGTGGAGGANGGAAGAGAGTTTCTAAAGGGTAAAGTCTAACTTTTCCGGATCATTTGCTTTCATAAAGATAAGATGCCACATCTTTCTCAAGTAGCTTGATAAGCCTCTCCATAATTTCCCTCCTATCGTCTTTCGTCCTGTCCATAATGTCAAGAGCTTTGGCACTGTAATGGTCCAGCAGGTTTCCAACATACCAGTCCAAATTCTCTCGATCTTTTTT